>DASZXE010000863.1:0-7123 GCA_035546475.1 Kofleriaceae bacterium | reverse complement strand
CGCGGCCGGCCGCCTCGACGCCCATCGCCTGCTGCTGCTGACCCGCGAGCGCGCGCTGGTCGTGCGCGCGGGCGCGGCCGAGACCGTCGTCGCCCGCGATGTCGCCGATCCGCGGCTCGCGCCCGACCGGCGCGCGGTCGCCTTCACCCAGCTCCCGCCGGGCGGGACGATCGATCCGTCGACGACCGGCCACCTGGTCGTCCTCGACCTCGAGCGCGGCACGCGGCGCACGGTGACCGACGAGCCGCGCGCCTCGGCGCCGTTCCTGCGGCCGGGCTCCGACGACGTGCTGTTCGTCTCCGCGCGCACCGGCGTCGCGTCGCTCTGGCTCGCGCACCCGGGCGCGGCGCCGCGCCAGCTCACCAACGTCGGCGCGCGCGAGGTCGGCCCCGGCTTCGTGCCGGTGCCCGGCCGCGAGCTGGTCTGGCTCGACGGCCGCGTCGCGGTCTACACCGCCACGTACGGTGGGCGATCGACGTCGACACCGGCGCGGCGGCGCCGATCGGGCCGGGCCGCTGGCCGCAGCGCGCGGACGGCGATCGCGTCGTCGCGCTCGCCCCCGACGGCCGCGCCGAGACTGTCCGCGAACCGGACATCATGGCCGCGCTCGCCGGCGCCGCGGAGGTGACGCCGTGAACCGCCACCCGCTCGTCACGGCCCTGCTCGCCGCGGTCACCCTCGCGGCCCTCGCGCTCGCCGCGGGCGCCCCGCGCGCCGCCGCCGAGCCGTACCGCTGGCCGGTCGTCCCCGGCCCGCCGGTCTCCGCCTACAAGGACGACGGCAACACGCAGGACTGGCGCTGCCAGGGCAACACCTACGCCGGCCACAAGGGCACCGACATCGCGGTCGTCCGCAACACGCAGGTCTACGCGGCCGCCGGCGGCTGGGTGAAGGACCGCGCCGACGGCTACGGCGACGGCTACCTGGGCAGCACCGACGGCGGCGGCTTCGGCAACCACGTCGCGCTCTATCACGGCGGCGGCGACGAGACGATCTACGGCCACTTCACCGCCGGCACCGGCATCCCCGCGCTCGGCGCGACCCTCGCCTGCTCGGCGCCGGTCGGCCGCTCCGGCGCGTCGGGCAACGTCACCGGCCCGCACACGCACTTCGAGACGCGCATCAACGTCGTCGAGAACGGCTCCTACTACTCGGGCGCCGCCGACGATCCGTTCGCCGGCCCGTGCGGCGGCCCGCTGTCGTACTGGACCAACCAGAACAACGGCAACCCGACTGCCGACTGCGCGCCGGCGCCGACGACCGACAACGCCGCGTTCGTCGCCGACGTCACCGTGCCCGACGGCACGCAGCTCGCCGCCGGCACCGCGTTCGTCAAGACGTGGCGGCTGCGCAACAGCGGCACCTCGACGTGGGGCGGCGGCTACCAGCTCGTCCACGTCGACGGCCCCGACTTCGGCGCGGGCGCGGTCGCCGTCAGCGCGAACCCGGGCGCGAACGTCGACGTCAGCCTGAACATGGTCGCCGGCGGCAGCGGCGTGCAGCGCTCGAGCTGGCAGATGGCGCACGACGGCACCCGGTTCGGCACGGTCGTGTGGGTCGAGATCGACGTCGCGGCTGCGCCGGCGCCCGACGCGGATGGCGACGGCGTCAGCGCCGACACCGACTGCAACGACGGCGATCCGGCGATCCACCCGGGGGCGGAGGAGAGCTGCGACGGGATCGACAACGACTGCGACGGCGCCGTCGATCCGGACCTGTCGCGCGTGTGCTGCGACACCGGCGTGGCGACCTGCACGGACGGCGTGTGGAGCGCGTGCTCGGTGTCGTGCGCGGATCCGGATCCGGGCGACGGCAGCGGCGACGGCAGCGGCGACGGCAGCGGGGACGGGACGCCGGATCCGATCACCGGCGGCTGCAGCGCGGGGCCGGACGGCGCCGGCGTGCTCGGCCTCGCGCTGGTCGCCGGCCTCGTCGCGCGCCGCGACCTCCGCCGCCGGCGCAAGCGCTGACGGGCACGGGCACGGGCACCGGCACCGGCGCTGACGGGCACGGGCACGGGCCGCCGCACGGGTTAGAGTGCCGCGATGTCCGAGCGCAACCGGTACGACGTCATCGTCGTCGGCGGCGGCCACAACGGCCTGGTCGCCGCCGGCCTGCTCGCGCGCCGCGGCCGCAAGGTGATCGTCCTCGAGCGCCGCTCCGTCGTCGGCGGCGCCGCCATCACCGAGACGCCGTGGGGCCCCGACTTCAAGGTGACCGCGCTCTCGTACGTGGTCAGCCTCCTGCCGGCGGTCGTGCGCGACGAGCTCGAGCTCGCCCGCTTCGGCTACAAGGTCTATCCGCAGCACCCGTACTTCGCGCCGCAGCCCGACGGCCGCTACCTGATGATGTGCGACGACCCGGCGCGCCGTTACGCCGAGCTCGCGAAGTTCTCGGCAGCCGACGCCGACGCGATGCCCGGCTGGGACGCGTGGCTCGGCCGCCTCGCCGCCGTGCTCGGCCCGCTGCTGACGACGGTGCCGCCGCGCCTCGGCTCGCGCCGCCCCGCCGAGCTGTGGCGCCAGCTCAAGCTCGCCTGGAAGCTGCGTGGCCTCGACGCGACCGGCGTCGCCGACGTCACGCGCCTCATGACGATGAGCGTCGCCGACCTGCTCGAGGAGCAGTTCGAGTCCGACGCCGTGCGCGGCGTGCTCGCCGTCAGCGGCGTGATCGGCTCGTGGGCCGGGCCGCGCTCGCCGGGCACCGCCTACGTCATGGCGCACCACAAGCTCGGCGACCTCGGCGCAGGCGCAGGCGCAGGCGGCGCCGGCACCATCGGCGCCTGGGGCTTCCCCGAGGGCGGCATGGGCGGCGTCACCGGCGCGATGCGGCGGGCCGCGCTCCACGCCGGCGCCACCATCCGCACCGACGCGCCGGTCGCCCGCATCCGCGTCGACGACGGCGCGGTCACCGGCGTCGCGCTCGCCTCCGGCGAGGAGGTCGACGCGCCGGTCGTGATCGCGACGACGCACCCGCGCGTCACCTTCCTCGAGCAGCTCGACGCCGCCGACCTCCCCGCCGACTTCGTCACCGCCATCCGCCGCTGGAAGTCGCGCTCCGGCACCGTCAAGGTCAACCTCGCGCTCGACCGGCTGCCCGACTTCGCCTGCAAGCCCGGCTTCGATCCGGAGGTCCACGGCGGCACGATCGTCCTCGCGTCGTCGATCGACGACCTCGAGGGCGGCTTCCAGGACGCCGCCGCCGGCCGCCCGTCGGCGCGCCCGTTCGCGGACATCTGCATCCCGTCGGTCTTCGATCCGACGCTCGCGCCGCCGGGCAAGCACGTGATGTCGATGTTCACCCAGTGGGTGCCGCACGGCTTCGCCGCCGCGCCGCACACCGCCGAGCTCGACGCCCACGCCGACCGCGTCATCGCCCGCATGGAGGAGCTCGCGCCGGGCTTCACCGCGAGCATCCTCCACCGCCAGGTGATCGGCCCGCACCAGCTGGAGTCGACCTACGGACTCGTCGGAGGGAACATCTTCCACGGCGAGCTCTCGGTCAGTCAGCTCTTCCACCTGCGGCCGGCGCCCGGCTACGCCGACTTCACGACGCCGGTGCGCGGCCTCTACCAGGCATCCTCGGCGACCCACGGAGGCGGCGGCGTCACCGGCATCCCCGCGCTCCAGGTCGTCCGCAAGATCTGCGGCACTCGCTAGACGGAACGACTGTCCGGTGGCCGGACCGAGCCGCGCCCCCACACCGCAGCGTGCCCGTGTCGAAATTCGTGGCGGCGATCACCCGCGGTGTGCGAAGGGTGGGCTGTGGATGGATACGCCCCGGCGGGGTGAACACAACCATCCACGGCGGAGTCGGGATGCGTCTCTCTCACGTGTGCGTGTTGCTGCTCGGCGCTGCGCTCCTGACTGCCTGTCTCGACGAGGACAATGGCGTGCAGGTGGGCGAGAGCGAGCTCGGCTGTCATACGGTCTGCACGCCGCGCTCGACGGCCTCCTGCTACGACGGCCCGTGGGGGACCTCCGGCGTGGGTGTCTGCCGCGCCGGGGTGAAGACGTGCAAGGCCGACGGCAGCGGCTGGGGCGCGTGCGCCGGCGAGGTCACGCCGTCGGCCGAGAGCTGCGCCGACAACCTCGACAACGACTGCGACGGCCACAAGAACGAGGGGTGCGTGTGCAGCCCGGGCGCGACCACGTCGTGCTACCCGGGCCCGGCCGGCACCGCCGGCGTCGGCGCCTGCCACCACGGCGTCAAGACCTGCAACGCGGCCGGCACCGGCTGGGGCGCGTGCACGAACGCGGTGGTCCCCGCCGCCGAGGTCTGCGGCGACAGCCTCGACAACGACTGCGACGGCCAGACCAACGAGGGCTGCGTCTGCATCCCGGGCTCGACGACATCGTGCTACGGCGGGCCGACCGGCACGCAGGGCGTCGGCGCCTGCCGCGCGGGCGTGCGCACCTGCAACACCGCCGGCACCGGCTGGGGCGCGTGCTCGGGTGACGTCGTCCCGGTCGCCGAGGCGTGCGGCGACAGCCTCGACAACGACTGCGACGGCCAGACCAACGAGGGCTGCGTCTGCACGCCGGGCGCGAGCGCGGCCTGCTACGGCGGACCGGCCGGCACCGCCGGCGTCGGCATCTGCAAGGCGGGCACGAAGCCGTGCAACGCGGCCGGCACCGGCTTCGGCGCGTGCGGCGGCGAGGTCGATCCGCGCGCCGAGATCTGCGGCAACGGCCTCGACGACGACTGCGACGGCGTGATCGACAACGGCTGCGTGTGCGTCCCCGGCACGCAGTCGGCCTGCTACGACGGCGCGAATGGCACGGTCGGCGTCGGCGTCTGCCGCGCGGGCACCCAGACCTGCAACGCGACCGGCACCGGCTTCGGCGCGTGCACGAACGAGGTCGTGCCGTCGGTCGACGTCTGCGGCGACGGCATCGACAACGACTGCGACGGCGTCGCCGATCGCAACTGCGCGTGCGCGCCGACGACGACGCAGGCCTGCTACCCCGGCCCGGCCGGCACGCTCGGCGTCGGCATCTGCGCGGCGGGCAACCAGACGTGCAACCTCACCGGCACCGCGTACGGCGCCTGCACCGGCGCGGTCACGCCGCGCGCCGAGATCTGCGGCAACGGCCTCGACGACGACTGCGACGGCGTCGCCGACGAGGGCTGCGTCTGCGCGCCCGGCTCGCAGCGGCCCTGCTACGGCGGCCCGGCGGGCACGGCCGGCGTCGGCACCTGCGCGGTCGGCCTGCAGACCTGCAACGCCACCGGCACCGGCTACGGCGCCTGCGAGGGCGACATCGGCCCGCGCCCCGAGGTCTGCAACGACTCGCTCGACAACAACTGCGACGGCGTGATCGACGACCGCTGCGCGTGCCAGCCGGACGCGCCGACCGCCTGCTACAGCGGCCCGCCGCACACCGAGGGCGTCGGCGCGTGCCACGCCGGCAGCGAGACGTGCAACGGCACCGGCACCGGCTACGGCGCGTGCACCGGCGAGGTCGTGCCCGACGCCGAGCTGTGCGGCGACCACATCGACAACGACTGCGACGGCCTCGCCGACGAGAACTGCGTCTGCCAGGCGGGCACCACCAGCGCCTGCTACACGGGCCCGGCCGACACCGAGGGGGTCGGCGCGTGCGTGCACGGCACCCAGACCTGCGACGACACCGGCATGTCCCTCGGCGACTGCGAGGGCGAGGTGATGCCGGCCGCCGAGGTGTGCGGGGATGGCATCGACAACGACTGCGACGGCGTCGCCGACGAGGGCTGCGTCTGCGCGCCCGGCACCACGATCGACTGCTACCCCGGCCCGCAGGGCACCGAGGGCGTCGGCGCGTGCACGAGCGGGCACGCCACCTGCGACGCCGACGGCAGCGCGTACGGCGCGTGCGTCGAGGCGGTGACGCCGGTCGCCGAGGTCTGCGGCGACGAGGAGGACAACGACTGCGACGGCCAGGCCGACGAGGGCTGCGTCTGCAGCGCGCCGGCCGTCGACGACTGCTACGACGGCCCCGCGGGGACGCGCGGCGTCGGCATCTGCCAGGGCGGCGAGGCGAGCTGCCTGCCGGATGGCACCGGCTACGGCGCGTGCTTCGGCGAGACCCGCCCCGATCCGCACGGCGAGCTCTGCGGCGACGACCTCGACAACGACTGCGACGGCCAGGTCGACGAGGGCTGCATCGGCGACAAGGTGTGGCTCGACATCCTGCCGCGCGACGGCTACCAGAACCTCGGCGAGCTCGGCGTGCAGGGCGTGACGCTCACGCTGCGCACGATCGCCGGCGCGGTGGTGTCGGTCGCGGTCAGCGACGCGAACGGCGCGTACCACTTCGCGAACATCCCGCCCGGCAGCTACTACATCACCATCGAAGGGCTGCCGATGGTCAGCGTGCTCGGCGACCTGTTCCCGGTCACGCTCACCGCCCACCTGCTCGACGGCGACGAGGACGAGGACGGCAACCCGCTCATCATCGACCACGCCCGCGACAACGACTTCTACATCGACATGGAGGGCGAGGACGAGACGATGCGGACCGATCCGTTCGACTTCGACGGCGGCGAGCGCAACGATCTCGACTGCGGGCTGTTCCCGCTCACCGGCACCTGATCCGGTCGCCGATCAGGGCGCCGATCTGGTCGCCGATCCGGTCGCCGATCCGGTCGCCGATCAGGGCGCGAAGCCGGGGGCGAGCATCGCGATCATCCGCTCAGGACGCTTGACCCCCTGGCCCGCCATCCACGCGACGGCGTTGGCGGCCATCGCCTTGCCGTCGTCGCCGCCGTCGATCGCGCCCAGCCGCGCGCGGGCGGCGGCGCCGTAGAGCGCGAGCCCGGCGTCGTCGAGCCCGGCGACCGCCTCGATCAGCCGCCCGCGCGCGCCCGCGCGATCGCCGCCGGCGGCGGCCGCGCCCGCCTCGAGCAGGTGCGCGAGCGGCGTCGACCACGGCATCTTCTCCTTCGCGATCGCGCGCGCGTCGGCGACGACCTCGCGGAGCAGGCGGCGGCGCAGGTCGCCGTCGGCCGCCATCGCCGCGGTCAGCGCGGCCCGCCCGCGGAGCTGCAGCGCCTCGATGCGCGTGAGCTGCACCATCAGCAGCAGCGAGCTCTTGAGCCGCGGCCACGCCTCGCTGACCCGCCGCAGCGCGCCCGCGCCGTC
>DASZXE010000862.1:0-6093 GCA_035546475.1 Kofleriaceae bacterium | reverse complement strand
CCACCGCCGAAGCCGCCGCGGCCACCGCCGCCGCCGCCGAAGCTGCGGCCGCCGCCACCGCCACCGCCGCCGCCGCCGCGCGGGCGCTCGTCGGCCTGGTTCACGCGCAGCGGTCGGCCGTCCAGCATCTGGCCGTCCATGCCCTGGATCGCCTTCTGCGCCTCCTCGGCGGAGCCCATCGTCACGAAGCCGAAGCCACGCGGCCGGCCCGTCTCGCGATCGGTCACCAGGTGCACGTCCTCGACGGCACCGAAGCTCTCGAACGCCGCGCGCACGGCATCCGTCGACGTCTGGAAGGAAAGATTGCCCACGTACAGTCGGTTCGTCATCGCAGTCTCGCTCTCATCGGCCAGCATCATCAGAAGACGCGCCGCAGGGGCCGTCGCTCGCGCGCGCGTTCGTAGCTCGTTCCACCACTGCTGCCGGAATCACGTCTGAGTCACGAACGCCGCGAGGCAAACCGGGACACACCCGACGAACCGTGGTGGCCGCGCTTTTAGCTCGGGGACTTCCGGATCGCAAGAGTCTTCACGGTCGGACCAGCTCGGCGCCCAGGCTGCGCTCGGCCTCAGGGCGCGCCGGTGGCCGGTGGCGGCCCCTGCGGGCACTCGGGAATCCCCGGATCCACCTGGAGGACGAACTTCTGATCGTCGAGCGGCAGGTTGAGCGTGCGGTCCTTCCACTCGACGAGCAGGTCGGCGTTCGCGCCCGGCGTGCGCAGCCGCGACTTCTTCGGCACGCGGAACGCGACGTGGTTCGCGTCGTCGACGGACTCGAAGTCGGCGTTGTCGATCCGCCACTCCTGCTTGCCGTCGGCGCCCTTGACCTCGCTCGACACCACGTCGGCGCGGCCGTCGCGCGCGTCGAGGACGATCGTCTGCGTGCGGCCGCCGTCGCCGGTGAGGTCGAGCACCTCGTGCTGCTGCTTGCCGTCCCAGCGCACGGTCCCCTTCGCGCCGCTGATGATCGGCGTGCCGCCGACCGCCAGCTCGACGAAGTCGTCGGGGGCGAGCGCGACCTGGAAGAGCGACGCGATCGTGTCGGCGCTGCACGCGCCCTCGAGCCGGCAGTTCTTGTTCTTGTCGAGGAACGCGTAGTCGACGCCGTCGCAGGCGAGGTCGGCGATGACGTCGTTGCCGGCCGGCGACAGCGCGTTGATGCGGACCTTCGAGCCGGTCGTCCCCATCGCCAGCACGGTGCCCTTGATGCGCTGGCCGTTGAGCCAGTAGTCCATCAGCGTCTCCGCCGAGAACGAGGTCGCGTGCTCGCGCGTCGCCTGCAGGCGGGCCAGCAGCTCGTCGACGGTCGGCTCCGGGTACGGCCGCGGCTTCGCCCCGTGCGGACACCCGCACGCGAGCACCATCAGGATCGTGGCCGCCAGTCTGCGCATGAGCCGGTCATAACAGACCGCTCGCGCGTGCGCCCGCCCGCGCGCCCGCCGCCGCCACGCCGATCACGCGCTGTGGCGCGGGCGCAACACGGCTACAGCGCGATGCCGAGCTGCTGCGCCAGGAAGGCGTACAGGTCGGCGCCCTGCTCGACCTGCTGCTTCACGACGTCGGCGCCGCCGTGACCGGCGTTCTTCTCGATGCGCAGCCACACCGGCGGCGTCCCCGACGGCATCGCGTGCTGCACCGCCGCCACGAACTTGCGCGCGTGCATCGGGTCGACCCGGTCGTCGTGGTCCGACGACAGCATCAGGAGCGCCGGGTACGTCACGCCGTCGCGCACGTGGTGGTACGGCGAGTAGGCGTAGAGCGCCTTGAACTGCTCGGCGTCGTCGGCCGACCCGTACTCGGGGATCCACGTCTTGCCCGAGCCGAACAGGTGGTAGCGCACCATGTCGAGCAGCGGCACCGCGCAGACCACCGCCTTGTAGAGGTCGGGCGCCTGCGTCATCGCCGCGCCGACCAGCAGCCCGCCGTTCGAGCCGCCGTAGATCGCCAGGTGGTCCTTCGACGTCCAGCCCTGATCGATCAGGTAGTGCGCCGACGCGATGTAGTCGTCGAAGACGTTCTGCTTCTTCTGCTGCATCCCGTCCTTGTGCCAGTCCTCGCCGTACTCGCCGCCGCCGCGCAGGTTCGGGATCGCGTACATGCCGCCGAGCTCGAGCCACACGATGCGCGACGACGAGAAGCCGGGCGTCATGCTGACGTTGAAGCCGCCGTAGCCGTACAGGATCGTGGGATTGCTCCCGTCCTTCTTCGCGTCCTTCCTGTGGATGAGGAACATCGAGATCGACGTCCCGTCCTTGCTCGGGAAGCGGACCTGCTCGGTCACCAGGTCGGTCGTGTCGATCGGCAGCTTGACCCGCGACCACTCGCTGACCTTGCCGCTCTTGATCGACGTCTCGAAGATGACGCTCGGCTCGGTGAACGACGAGAAGCCGAAGTAGCCGGTGTCCTCGTCGGGGTTGCCGCCGATGCCGCCGGTGGTGCCGATGCCGGGCAGCGCGACCTTGCGTACCGCCTTGCCCTCGAGGCTGCGCACCTCGAGCTCGCTCGACGCGTCGCGCAGGTACGTCAGCACGAGGTGATCGCCGACGACGCCCACGCTCTCCAGCACCGCGTCGCTCTCGGGGACGATCTCCTTCCACGCCTTGCGATCGGCGTGCCCGGGGTCGACCTTGAAGACCCGGTAGCGCGGCGCGCCGTCGTTGGTGGTGACGTAGAAGTGGTCCTTCCACACCGTGACGTCGAACAGCGCGGGCACGTTCTCGACGAGCGTGTGCCACTCCTCGGCCTTCTTGCCCTTCGCGTGCAGGTCCCGGTAGTAGATGTCCGTCGAGTTCCAGCCGTGCTGGACGCTCGCCATCAGCCAGCGGCCGTCCCACGACACCCAGCCGCCGAGGAACGTCTCCGGGTTGCCGGTGGCGGGCCGCACGACCGGGTCGTTCGCCGGGTCGGTGCCGATCGCGTGGTAGCGCACCTCGGCGAAGCCGGGCCGATCGGCGACGGTGACCTTGTCGCTGACCGGCGGCACCCACGTGTAGTAGAAGCCCTTGCTGTCGGGCGTCCACGCGGCGCCGGAGTACTTGGTGCCGGGGATGGTGTCGGCGAGGTCCTTGCCGGTGTCGACGTCGCGGATGAACATCACCGCCTCGTCGGAGTTGTGCTCGTTGCGGTTGTAGGCGACGAGCTTGCCGTCGCGCGACGGCCACCAGCCCGACAGGCCGGCCGAGCCGTCGGTGCTCCAGCCGTTGGGATCGAGCAGCACCTGCTCGGTGCCGGCCTTGCCCTTCTTCCAGTAGACGATGTTCTTCTCCTGGCTGGCGAGCTTGCGGCTGTAGAAGTAGCGGTCCTTGCAGTGCGTCGGCGCGCCGAGGGCGTCGTAGTAGAAGACCTCCTTCAGGCGCGACGCGATGCGATCGCGGCCGGGCAGGGCGGCGAGCTGCGCGCGCGCGTAGCCGTCCTCCGCGTCCATCCACGCGGCGACCTCGGGCTGGCTCGCGTCCTCGAGCCAGCGGTACGGGTCGGCGACCTGCACGCCGTGGATCTCGTCGACGATGTCGTCGCGCCGGGTGGCGGGATAGGGGGACGCGGGCGGGGCGGGCGTGGGATCGGCCACCTTGGGCTCCTCGGGCGGCGGGACGGGCGGTTGGTCGGCGTGCTGCTCGGGCGCGGGCGGCGCCGTCGGCGTCGAGGTCGACGACGGACAGCAGCCGGCCACCAGCGCCGCGGTCAGAGCGAGCGTCTTCTGCATCCCCCGAAGCTACCAGGACGCGGTGCCACCGGCGCGCGGAGCGCGGCGACGTGCCGCCGGCGGCCGGCGTGTCGCGGCGTCGCACGGGTCGCAGCCCGCCTCGGCCAGGGCGCGGCCACGGCGCGCCGCGGCGCGGTAGGGTGGCGCGGTGACGCTGCCGGTCCCGTCGCCGATCGATCCGATGCTGTGTCAGCTCGCGCACGCGCTGCCCGAGGGCGAGGGCTGGCTGTACGAGCCGAAGTGGGACGGCTTTCGCGCGCTCGTCTTCCGCGACGGCGACGAGCTCCTGATCCAGAGCCGGGACAAGAAGCCGCTCGGCCGCTACTTCCCCGAGCTGGAGGCGCCGCTGCGCGCGAGCCTGCCGGAGCGGATCGTCCTCGACGGCGAGATCGTCATCGCCACCGGCGGCGCGCTCGACTTCGAGGCGCTGCTCTTGCGCATCCACCCGGCGGCGTCGCGCATCAAGCTGCTCGCTCGCGAACATCCGGCGGCGTACGTCGCGTGGGACGTGCTCGCGCTCGGCGACGAGGACCTGCGCGAGCGGCCGCAGGTCGAGCGGCGCGCGCGGCTCGAGGCGGCGATGGGCGCCGCGCGGCCGCCGGTCTACGTCACGCCGGTGACGCGCGATCGCGCCGTCGCGCTGGACTGGTTCCAGCGGTTCGAGGGCGCCGGGCTCGACGGCGTGATCGCGAAGCCGGCCGCCGCGCTCTACCAGCCGGGCAAGCGGGCGATGGTGAAGGTGAAGCACGAGCGGACCGCCGACTGCGTGGTCGCCGGCTTCCGCTGGTACAAGGACGCGAAGGGAACGATGGTCGGCTCGCTCTTGCTCGGCCTGTACGACGACGCGGGGACGCTGCACCACGTCGGCATCTGCTCGGCCTTCTCGCAGGCGGTGCGGCGGCAGCTCGTGGAGGAGCTGGCGCCGTTGCGCGAGCGCGCGCTCGAGGGCCATCCGTGGGCGAGCTGGGCCGAGTGGCAGGCGGAGGCCGAGGCGAGCGGGCAGCGGATGCCGGGCGCGACGAGCCGGTGGAACCGCGGCAAGGACCTCGGCTGGGAGCCGCTGCGGCTCGAGCGGGTCGTCGAGGTCGCCTACGATCACCTGCAGGGCTCGCGCTTCCGTCACGCGACGCAGTTCCGCCGCTGGCGTCCCGACAAGGCGCCGGCCGACTGCCGCTACGACCAGCTCGAGGTCACGCCGCCCGCCGAGCTCGCCGCCCTCTTCGGCCCCGCCCCAGCGTGACCGCCGCCGCGTTCGGCCGCGGGAGCGGGCGGTCAGGCGGGCCTGGTGGGCGGGGCGGGGGGCTGGGTGCGCTGCCAGGCGTCGAGCTCCTGGACGCGCCCGAGCCAGGCGCGCAGGTGGCGATGATCGGCGATGGGCAGGCGGGCCGGGCCGGCGAGCGCGAAGCCGGCGGCGAGCGAGTAGTCGGCGAGCGTGAGCTGGTCCTGCGCGACCCAGGTGCGGCCGGCGAGGTGGGCGTCGAGGACGCCGGCGAACTGCGCGACCTGCGCCTCGCCGCGCGCGACCTCGGCGGGATCGGCGGGGCCGCGGCCGGTCAGCGGCTTGACGAAGTTCTCCTGCACGAGGATGGCGTTGGCGGGCGCCATGTGCGCCGTGCACCAGGACAGCCAGCGATTGACGTCGGCCCGCGCCTGCCGCGCCGTCGGGTAGAGCGTCTGCCCGGGCGTGCGGTCGGCGAGGTACTGCATGATCGCGCGTGACTCCCACAGCACGAAGCCGTCGTCGTCGAGCACCGGCACCCGGCCGTTGGGGTTGCGGGCGACGTGTGGCGCGCCCTTCTGCTCGCCGTTCGGCAGGTCGATGACGATGCGCTCGAGCGCGACGTCGAGGTGGGTGGCGGCGAGGAGGACCCGCCGCGAGTTGCCGGACAGCGGATGGAAGTAGAGCTTCATGGCTCCTCGGTAGCGCGGTCCGATGACAGGTGTTTGTCAGGTTTGACGGCCGCTCACGGAGCGCCGTCGCCCTCCGGCGTGGGGCCGGGGTCGACCGCAGCCTCGACCGCAGGCTCGACCGCAGCCTCTGGCTCGGCGGCGGCGTCGTCAGCGGGCCGCTCGGCGAGGTGACGCCACTCGACGGCGGGGTCGTAGTCGGGGTCGGGCGCGGCCTGCGCCGGGCGCTCGTCGGGCGGGACGTTCTTCAGGTTCACGCGGACGCGGTAGTAGGCGGAGCTGCGGCCGCGCATGGTGTCGACCAGGACGTCCTCGGGCGCGAGGTGGGCGGCGGCCGCCGGGTGGGCGGCCTTCCACCGCTCGAGGCCGGCGAGCGCGTCGGCCTTCGCCTTGGCCTGGCCGATCTCGATCACCGGCACCTTCGGCGTGCGGCGCGAGCGCGGCGCGCTGGCCCGCGGCGCCTCGCCGTCCTTCGGCGGCTTG
>DASZXE010000861.1:0-4516 GCA_035546475.1 Kofleriaceae bacterium | reverse complement strand
CGCCCGCACGCAGCCATCGCCGCGAGCGCGACGAGCCAGGAGCCGAGCGACCGAGCGTGCATCCGGCGCATGCTACCGGAACCGCCCGCGCGCCGCCGTGCCGCTCGTCAGAACGACGGCGAGCGCCACGAGCCGCCGCGTTCCGGCCACGTTCCGGCCGCGTTCCGGCCGCGTGGCATGCCCCGAGGCCCGCGCGATCGTCAGTTCGCGGCGCCGATCGGCGATCCGCCGACCGTGAAGCCGTCGGCCACCGCCGCCACCGCCTGCCGCGCCGTCTGCCCCGGCGCCGTGCAGCGCGCGTTGATGAAGCCCTCGAGCACCTGCAGGCGGTGCGGCAGGAACGTGCCGGTGAGCGCCGGCGACAGCCGCCGGTTCTCGTCGATGTGGACGAACTGCAGGCTGGTCGGCCAGCGCAGGCCGCCGCCGAGGCCGAGGTTGTTGGCGACCTGGTGGCAGCCCGCGCACGTCTGCGTGGTCGCGCGCGCGAGCACCTGGCTCGACGTCAGCGACGAGCCGAGCTGGCCGAGCCGCGCCGTCACCGCGGCCCGAATCGCCGCGCTCGCGTTGACGTCGTAGCGGACCGGCGCCGGCGCCGGCGTGGTCTGCGAGACGCTCTCCAGCTCGTCGAAGCCGTCGGCGAACGTCATGCCGAGCGACGTCACGCTGGTGCCGACCAGCCGCGGCACCTGCGCGACGAACGCGGCCTGGAAGCTCGCCGACAGCGGGTGCGTGCCGCGGAACAGCTCGTCGGCCGGGTTGGCCTTGGCCGGCACCAGCTCCGCCGCGAGCTTGCACGTGCTCGGGTCGCTGGCGACGTCGCAGGTGCGCCGCAGCCGGTACTCGCGCAGGTGCCACTCGGCGTTGTCGACGAAGAAGTTGCCGCGGATCTGGCCGGCGCCGTGCAGCGCGGTCGCGCCGTTGGCGAGCCCGTAGTTGCTGGCGCGCACGACCGCGCCGAAGCCGGGCACCGCGGTGCCGAGGTAGAAGAAGCGCTCGAGCTTCGCGGCGCGGCTGGCCGGATCGCCGTCGGCCGACAGCGCCTGCCAGAAGCGCGCGACCGGCAGGCACGCTGCCAGGCCGGCCGCCGGCGTCGGGTTGGGCAGCGCGCCCTCGAAGATGAGGAACGCGCGGCCGGTGATCGTCGGGTCCTGCGACTGCATCGCGTAGACGATGCGGAACTCGCCGCAGTTCGATCCGGTGGCGGGCGCGAGGTCGAAGCGGTTGAACAGGCCGACCGGCACGAAGCGGACCGCGGCGCCGGCCGCCAGCGGATCGATGTTCGCGAGCTTGGCCTCGGCGGGACGCGGGCAGCGCAGGCCGTAGTGGTTGACGTCGACGTCGTCGCAGTCGCCGGGCGCGCTCGACGCGCCGAAGCTGCGCATCCAGTCGCGCCAGAGCATGCGCGTCGTCTGGCTGCCGGGCACCGCGGCGGTCGCGCGGAGCTGCGCGACGGTGCGCGCGAACGAGAACCGCGCGAGGACCGCCGCGTCGGTGACCGCGAGCGACATCATCGGCGACGTCCCCTGGACCGGGCAGCCGGTCGACAGGTCCGGCGGCACCGTCGGCTCGCCGGGCTGATCCGGCGACGTGCCCGCGTCGGTCGGGTCGGGCTTCACCGGCCCGCCCGGATCGACGGGACCGGTCGGCTCGCCTGGATCGTCGGGCGGACCACCGCCGGCGTCGATGCAGCCGGCGCCGGCACCGGCACCGAGCGCACCGAACAGCGTGGCGATCGCGATCGCGGAGAGGGTGGCGGAGCGGACGGGGCGCATGGCGGGCTCCAGCAGGACGGCACGGCCGGGCACGAGCCGTGGCAGCACCTACTCTGAACCCCGATCGCGCTGGATCGGCTCGACAAACGACGCGAATCGTCCGCAGCCGTGCGCGGCGCGTCACCGCGTGTCGGCGCGGACACGACGCCGCGCGCCGCCCTCGAAAACCCGCGGCGCCGCCCGCCGCAAGGACTCCCGCGGGTTGCCGCGCGCCCGCCGCCCGCGCCGCCGCCGCCGCCCCCGAAAATCCGAGGCCGCCCGCGGTCGCGGACGGTGAAGCGTCAGGCCTGCGCCTGCAGCACGACCTTCATGCAGCTCTCCTGCTTGTGCAGGAAGGTCTCGAAGCCCTTGGCGGCGTCGGCGAGCGGCAGCCGGTGGGTGACGATGAAGCTCGGGTCGATCTCGCCGCGCAGGATGTGATCGAGGAGCTTCCGCAGGTAGCGCTGCACGTGGCACTGCCCGGTCCGCAGCCGCAGCGAGCGGTTCATGAGCGAGCCCATCGGGAAGTGATCGATGAAGCCGCCGTAGACGCCGATCACCGACACGGTGCCGCCGCTCCGGCAGGCGAGGATCGCCTGGCGCAGCGCGATCGGCCGGTCGGTCTCCATCCGCACCGCCTGCTTCGCGCGATCGATCGCGGCGACCGGGCCGTGGCCGGTCGCCTCCATGCCGACGGCGTCGATGCACGCGTCGGGGCCGCGGCCGCCGGTCAGCTCCTTCAGCGCCTCGAGGACGTCGACGTCGTCGAAGTTCAGCACGTCGGTCGCCCCCGCCTTGTCGCGCGCCATCGCCAGCCGGTAGGGCAGGTTGTCGATCGCGATGATCCGCTCGGCGCCGAGCAGCTTCGCGCTCGCGATCGCGAGCTGGCCGACCGGCCCCGCGCCCCACACGGCGATGACGTCGCCGGGCAGGATGCTGCACATCTCCGCGCCCATGTAGCCGGTCGGGAAGATGTCCGACAGGAACAGCACCTGCTCGTCGGTGACGTTCGACGGCACCTTGATCGGCCCGACATCGGCGAACGGCACCCGCACGTACTCGGCCTGGCCGCCGGCGAACCCGCCGAGCATGTGCGAGTAGCCGAACAGGCCGGCCGGCGAGTGGCCGAGCACCTTCTCGGCGATGACCGCGTTCGGGTTCGAGTTCTCGCACAGCGAGTAGAGCTCGGCGCGGCACTGCGCGCAGCGGCCGCACGCGATCGGGAACGGCACGACGACGCGGTCGCCGACCTTCAACTGCTCGACGCCGCGGCCGACCTCGACGACCTCGCCCATGAACTCGTGGCCGATGACGTCGCCCTTCTCCATCGTCGGCATGTAGCCGTTGTAGAGGTGGAGGTCGGAGCCGCAGATCGCGGTCGACGTCACCTTCACGATGCAGTCGCCCGCCATCAGGATCCGCGGCTCCGGGACGTCCTCGACCTGCACGTGGTGCTTGCCCATCCAGCAGTTCGCCTTCACGACGCACCTCCCGTCGCCGGCGCCGGCGCCGGCGCCGGCTCGAGCCGCGCCTCGCCGTCGAGCCGCAGCTCCTCGCCGGGCGCGGGCGGCCGCGCCGGGTGCATGCCGCGGTGGATGCTGGCGTCGGAGCGCATCGGCTCGCCGAGCTCGAAGAGCTGCTTCAGCACGCGGAGGCCGCGGGCGAGCTCGAGCCCCGGCTCGCGGCCGGTGGCGAGCGCGATCAGCTTGCCGGCGACGCGGCCGAGCAGGCGGTAGTGCATGTCGACGCAGACCTCGGTGCCGCGGCCGCCGGGCGCCACGAAGAAGCGGACGGAGCCGCTGCTCTCGAACGGCCCGCCGATCGTGCGCCACGAGATCAGCTCGCCGGGGCGATCCTCGACGAGCTCGGCCTCCCAGCGGATGGTGGTGCCGCGCGGGCCCTCGCCCGTCCACTGCGTGCGGCCGCCCGGCAGCTCCTCGACCTCGAGGACGTGGTCCATGATCCGCGACAGGTTGCGGAGGTCGCGCCAGAAGTCGTAGAGGGCGCGGGCCGGCGCGTCGATCGTGATCGCCTTGCCGACGTGGGTGACCTGCGCGACCTGCTCCTGGCGCGCGACGTCGCCGGCGAGGTGGCCGGTCGCCTGCAGATCGAGGGCGGTCGCGGCGACCACCGCGCCGGCCGCGGCGGCGAGCCGCACGCGATCGTTGCCCGGGCGCACCATCGCGGCGCCGATCGCGGCCAGGTCGAGCACGTCGCCGACGACGCGCGCCCCGGTCCAGGCCGCCGCGCGCCGCTGGCTGAGCAGGCCGAGGCCGCTCACCAGCTCGCGCAGGCCAAACAGCCGCATGATCGTGCCGCGGCCGTGCTTCACGCCGATCAGGCGCGACACGGCGCGCGGCGCGAGGAGCTGCGTCAGGCCGAGGCCGATGCTGAACCAGGCCATGCCCTGCGCCGCGCGGACGCCGCGCATCGCGTCCTGGGTGACCTCGACGTTGGGTCGCTTGCCGAGGTCCTTGGCGTGCGGCTCGGCGCTGGCGGGGGCCGGCGCGGGCGCCGCGGCCGGCGGGTTGGCGCCGCGCTCCTCGCGGCCGCGATTCGGGTTCCGGATATCGAGGTCCATCGCGCTCTCCAGGCTCCGGGGTTGGGACGTCCTCGGAGCGGGTGCACGGATCGCGCCCACGGGCAGCCGGCGGAGATGGCGCGTCGATGGCCCGTCGGCGGCGCGTCGGCGGCACTTCGGCGGCGCTTCGGCGGCCTCCTCGGGGCCGACGCGCGCGCGGCGCGGGGGCGCGCGTGGCGCCAGC
>DASZXE010000860.1:0-8858 GCA_035546475.1 Kofleriaceae bacterium | reverse complement strand
CGGCCGCGAGGAGGCCGCGGTCGCGGCGCGCCGCCCGGCCGGCGCCGGTGGCGAGGCGAGCGCCGCGTGAGCGCCGGCCCGTTCGCGCCGCGGCGCCGTGCCGGCCAGCCCGACTGGCTCGTGATCGCGCGCCGCGAGTTCCTCGAGCGGATCCGCACGCCGTGGTTCATCGTCGTCACCCTGCTCGGCCCGATCATGATGATCGGCCTCATGGTGCTGCCGGTCGTGCTGGCGACGTCGCTCGACGCCAGCGCGCGCATCCAGATCGTCGACGCCAGCGGCAAGCTCGGCCCGGCGATCGCCTACGAGCTGACCCACCGCTCGAGCGAGCCGTGGAAGGCGGAGGTGGTGCCGCCCGACACCACCGAGGCCACGCTGCTCCGCCGCATCGCCGACGACGAGATCGACGGCTTCCTCACCATCCCGTCGCGCGCGCCGGCGCCGACCGCGATCATCGACTACCAGGGCGAGAACGCCACCAGCCAGAAGGCGATGATGGCGCTCTACACGGCGGTGACGACCGCGGCGCAGAAGGTCCGCGGCGGCGATCAGGGCATCTCGGCCGACACGCTGTCGGAGGTGCTGGCGCCGGTCGCGATCGACATGCGCCACACGACCGGCCAGGCTCCCGGCGAGTCGAGCGGCGGCCTCCTGATCGTCAGCTACGCGGTGCTGTTCGTCCTCTACATGGCGATCGTGCTCTACGCGACGAACGTCATGCGCAGCGTCGTGCAGGAGAAGAGCAACCGCGTCGTCGAGATCATGGCCGCCGCCGCCAAGCCGCGCGCGCTGATGCTCGGCAAGATCCTCGGCGTCGGCACCGTCGGCCTCGTGCAGCTCGGCCTGTGGGTGACGATGGCCGTCTTGACGATGACCTACCGCGGCACCGTGCTCGGTGTGTTCGGCCTGCACGCGGGGAGCTGGAGCGTGCCGTCGATGACCGCGCCCGACGTCACGGTCATCCTCGTCTACTTCCTGCTCGGCTACTTCCTCTACGCGTCGATCTTCGCGGCGATCGGCGCGATGGTGTCGAACGAGCAGGAGGCGCAGCAGGTGCAGACGCCGGTGATGATGCTGCTCGTCATCCCGATGGTGTCGATGTCGGTGGTGTCGGGCCACCCGCGCGGCGGCGCGGCGGAGGCGATGACGCAGATCCCGCTGTCGTCGCCGGTGCTGATGCCGATGCGATGGATGCTGGGCGGCGCGTCGACCGGGAGCCTGCTGGTGTCGCTGGCGATCCTGGTGGTGACGACCGCGCTCGTGGTCATGCTGGCGGGCCGCATCTACCGCACCGGCATCCTCATGCTCGGCAAGCGACCCAGCCTCGGCGAGCTGTGGCGGTGGTTGCGCTACCCCGGCTGACGATCTGTGGTTAGCTGGGGGCGTGGCCGACCCACGCTCTCCCTCGCCGGCCGCGCCGGCGGAGTCCAGCCCGGCGGCGCTGGTCGCCGTGCGCGATCGCCGCGACGAGGTCATCGCGCTGCTCTCCGAGCAGTTCGCCCGCGACAGCCTCGACATCGACGAGCTCGATCGCCGGCTGACGCTCGCCCAGCACGCCGACACGATCGTCGCGCTCGACCAGCTCGTCGCCGATCTGCCGGCCTTGCCCGCCGACGCCGCGCCGGCCGCGTCGACGACCGCGCTCGCCCACCGGCCCGACGAGGCGACCCTCGCGGCGTGGCCGCAGCGCAGCCGGCGGCTCGCGATCTTCGGCGGCTTCGAGCGCAAGGGCGGGTGGACCTGCCCGCGCCACCTGCGGATCGTCGCCGCGTTCGGCGGCGCCGAGCTCGACTTCCGCGAGGCCGAGCTGGCGCCGGGCGTCACCGAGCTGCACATCACGGCGGTGTTCGGCGGCGTGTCGCTGATCGTGCCGCCGCACCTGGCGGTCGAGTGCGACGCGAGCGCGATCTTCGGCGGCTTCGAGGAGATCCACCGGGCGCCGCGCCGCACCGATCCGGACCGCCCGGTGCTGCGCATCACCGGCTTCGCCTGCTTCGGCGGCGTGTCGATCGAGACGCGGCTGCCCGGCGAGTCGGGACGCCAGGCCCGGCGCCGCAGCCGGCGCGAGCAGCGCGCGCTGCGCGACGCCGGACGGGCGGGGCTGCCGTCGGGCTCGGATCGCGGGCTGCCGTCGGGACGCGAGGAGTGACATGAGCCGACCGCAGAGCTTCTATCCCGTCGACCTCGACGAGCTGGTCGGCTGGGTGGTCGCGCTGGCGGCCGGCTGCGGCCCCGGCGCGCGCATCCTCGAGATCGGCTGCGGCGACGGCGAGGTGGTGCGCCGCCTGCGCGCGCGGGGCCTCGACGCGATCGGCGTCGACCCGCACGCCGAGCCGGCGCCGGGCGTGATCGCGCAGCCGTTCGAGGAGCTCGAGGCGCTGCCGTTCGACGTGATCTTCGCGAGCGTGTCGTTGCACCACGCCCACGATCCGGCGCGCGCGGTGGCGGCCCTGCGGCGGCTGTCGCGGCCGGGGACGGTGATGGCGGTCCGCGAGTTCGATCGCATGCTGCTCGACGACGAGCCGACCTTGCGCTGGTGGTTCCACCAGCGGCACGCGCTCGCCGCGATCGGCATCCGCGAGGAGGACGCCCACGACCTCGGCTCGTTCGAGGAGTTCGTCGCGGGCTGGCGGGCGAAGATGGCCGAGCACGTCCATCCGTGGGCGACGGTCGCGGCGATGCTGTCGGAGGCGGGCTTCGTGACCGAGTCGGTCGACGCGGTGCCGTACCTGTTCCGCTGGGGCCTGAGCGAGCTCGTGCGGCCGCTCGAGGAGGCGCTGATCGAGGCCGGGAAGATCGTCGCCGTCGGCGTGCGCTGGGTCGGGCGCCGGCGCGCGGACGCCTGACGGTCACGCGCGCGGGCGCGGGCGCGGGCGCGTCGCGCGCGCGTGCGTCAGGCGCGGCCGAGCCACGCGAGCAGGCGTGCGCCGCGCGCGTCGGGGATGTCGACGCCGAGCTCGCCCTCGGCGCCGCCGTGCCAGTCGGAGCCGCCGGTGGCCATCACGCCGTGGTCGTCGGCGAGGCGCAGCCAGCGCGCGCGCTCGCCCGGATCGTAGGCGCGGTAGAAGGCCTCGACGCCGAGGCCGTCGTGGCGGTGCTGCCTGACGAGGCGCGCCGCGCGATCGCCGTGCTGGTGCGGGTGGGCGAGCGACGCGCGGCCGCCGGCGGCGCGCACCATCGCGAGGCCGTCGGCGACGGTCAGGCGCGCGAGCGGCACGTCGCACGGGCCGCCGTCGTGGAGCCAGCGCGAGAACGCCTCGTCGCGGTCGGCGACCACGCCCTGCTCGACGAGCGCGTTCGCGAGGTCGGGCCGGCCGACCGAGCGCCCGTGCGAGCGCGCGAGCAGCGGCTCGATGTCGACGACGATCCCGCGCTGCCACAGCCGGGTCGCGATCGTCCGCAGCCGCTCGCGGCGCGCCGCCGCCTGGGTCGCGAGCACCACCTCGAGTTCGTCCCAGCGCGCGTCGCCGGCGACGTCGTAGACGAGCACGTGCACCGCGCGGCCGCCGTCGTGGCAGGTCAGCTCGACGGCGCGCACGGCGCCCGGGCAGGCGGCGGCGGCGGCGGCGTGGCCCGCGGTGGTGTCGTGATCGGTGAGCGCGAAGACCGCCGGCGCGAGCGCGTGGGCGCGGCGGCCGACGTCGTCGGCGGCCGCGCTGCCGTCGGAGCAGGTCGAGTGGCAGTGCAGCTCGATGATCACGTCGCTCGATCGTAGCAGGTCGCGGCGAGGCGTTGACAGCGGCGGCGGCGCTCGCCATGGTGCGCCGATGGCGAAGCTGCCCAGGGCCTCGAAGGCCGACTGCAAGGAGGCCGGCGTCCTCCGCCCGCAGATCGATCGCAACCGGTGCGAGGGCAAGTCGGCGTGCGTCGATGTCTGCCCGTACGACGTCTTCGAGGTCCGCGTCATCGACGAGGCCGACCGCCGCGGGCTGTCGCTGCTCGGCCGCCTGAAGAGCCGCGTCCACGGCGGTAAGACCGCCTACACGCCGCGGGTCGCCGACTGCCACGCGTGCGGCGCGTGCGTCACCGCCTGTCCGGAGAAGGCGATCAAGCTCGTCCGCGCCTGAGCCTCCCGCGGCGGGCGCGCGTCAGTGGTAGCAGCAGCAGTAGGCCGTGTACGCGCTCGGGTCGGTGAGGCCGCCGCCGTTGAGCTCGTCGGAGAAGATCGACGTGTCGTTGCAGGTGAAGCGGGTGTACGTGCTCATCAGGTCGGTGTAGCCCGACGCCTCGTCGAGCCGGATCGCGCCGACGCCGACGCCGATGGCGCACGTGAAGGCGATGCCCGACGTGGTCGGCGTGTTGTCGCGGCACGCGTTGGTGCAGCTCCCGCCGCCCGGCTTGGCGATGACGACGTCGACGAGCGGCGTGTTGTTGACGTTGTAGTAGGCGCTGCACGCGCTGGCCGCGGCGGCGTGCTGCATCGCCCACCGCAGATCGGTGTGCGCGTTGGTGAAGGTAACGCGGCCGATCTCGAGCGTGCCGCCCTCGGTGGCGATGTTGACCTTGGCGAGCACCTGCGCCGGCGTGTCGGCCGAGCCGTCGGGACCGGCGGGACCCTGTGGCCCTTGCGGACCGGCGGGACCCTGCGGCCCGACGGGACCCTGCGGACCTTGCGGGCCGATCGGCCCTGCCGCGCCCTGCGCGCCGACCGGGCCTTGCGGCCCCTGCGGTCCCTGTGGGCCGACGTCGCCGGCGGGACCCTGCGGGCCTCCGGGACCGACGAGGCCGCGCGGCCCCGCCTCGCCCTGCGGCCCTTGCGGACCGGCCGGACCCGCGGGACCGGTCTCGCCGACCTCGCCGGCGGGTCCCGGCGGTCCGGCGGGCCCCGGCTCGCCCGCGTCGTCGCACGCGGTCGCGACGCCGGACACCAACCCGATCAGCAGGAGCGCGTGGATCCTCGACATCGTCAGCCTCCGATCGGTCAGTGGTAGCAGCAGCAGTAGGACGAGTAGCTGGTCGCGTCGGTGAGGTCGGTGCCCGCCGCCTCGTCGAACGGGTCGGTGGTGTCGCTGCAGTCGAAGGTGCGCTCCACCGCGAGCACGTCGGTGTAGGCGGCGGCCTGGTCGAGCTTGACCTGACCGATCGCGACGCCGCCGCCGCAACTGAAGACGTAGCCGATGCCGTACTGCGCGCCGTTGCCGCAGGCGTTCGCGCAGGCGACGCCGACCGGCTTCGGCATCACGATGCTGCGGCGTCCGGCGAAGTCGCCCTGCGCGGACGCGATGCAGATGCCCGCGC
The DNA here is from genome assembly GCA_035546475.1 of Kofleriaceae bacterium. GTDB lineage: Bacteria > Myxococcota_A > Polyangia > Haliangiales > Haliangiaceae > UBA2376. The sequence continues at coordinate 3,620 of DASZXE010000860.1, read as the reverse complement.
TGGCGGCGTGCTGGATCGCCCACCGCAGGTCGCTCGGCGGGTAGGTGAAGAGCATGGCGCCGAGCTCGAGCGTGCCCGTCTGCATGCCCTGGTTGAGCTTGCCGAGCGTGTCGCCTGGAGTGTCCGGTGGACCGGACGAGCCGCGCGGACCCATCGGGCCGATCGGCCCGGCGACGCCCGCGGGGCCTGATCCGCCGACCGGACCCACGTCGCCGATCGGGCCCGGCGGACCGACGTCGCCGGGCGCGCCGCGTACACCCGCGGGGCCGTCGGGGCCGGTCGCGCCGCGGGGACCGTCGGGGCCCGCCGGGCCGTCGAGGCCGCGCGGGCCGACGTCACCGACGGGACCCACCGGGCCCACCGGCCCCGCCGGACCGGTCGCGCCGCGCGGACCCTGCGGGCCGACGGGCCCCTGCGGCCCGAGCGTGCCGGGCGAACCTCCGCCCTCGCCGCAACCGGCGAGCACCCCGACGATGATGAGCGCATGGAGCTGCCGCACGGCCAACCTCCAGACCACGGCGGGTCCCGACCCAGTCTGCACCCATCCTCGCCGGGCCGCGAGGGAGTTCTCCGGCGTGCTCGGAGCGACGCCGCGCCGAGCTTCGCTCGGACGCGCGGGCGGCGTTCAGGGCGGCGCGGTGAGGAAGTCGCCGGTGTTGAGCGTGACGACGCACTCGTACGCGGTGCCGTCGGTGTCGCAGTAGTCGACGCCGAACAGGTCGTGGTGGACGCGATCCGTCGAGCGGAAGGTGCGGCCGTCGTGCTCGAACTGCGAGCCGACCTTCGCGCTCCACGCGGCGAGGCCGTCGTAGAACGCGCGCGCGGCGTCGCCGCCGCAGGTGAAGAGCAGGAGCCGGGTACCGGGATCGTGCGCGTGCGCGTAGCGATCGTGGGCGACCGCGTCGGCGAGGCAGCCGGCGTAGAGCGCGGCGTTCGGCGGCGCCGCCTCGGTCGCGACCGGCCGGTAGTCGGGGACGGCGATCGCCTCGGCGTGCTTGGCGGTGCAGGCAGGCGCGGCGCCGGCGACGGTGGCTGCGGCGACGAGGAGGAGCGAGGTCGAGCGCACACCGCGACGTACCACGCGCGCAGCGATCTTGTATCGTCGCGGAAGGAATCGATTCTTCGACTGTCACCAGCTCGGGGGCTCGCAGCGTTGGTCGGGTGAAAGGAAGACCCGATGCCCATGCCGCTCCTCGCGACCTCCACCGTGCACGCCACCGACCTCCCCACCTCCGGCGCCGAGCTCTACACCGGCGACGGCCGCTCGCTGCCGCTCGTCGGCGCGCGCCTCACCGGCCAGGCCAAGGGCGGGCTCGCCCGCCTCGTCCTCGAGCAGCGGTTCGAGAACCCGTACGACGAGACGCTGCGGGTCACCTACCGGATGCCGCTGCCCGCCGACGGCGCCGTCAGCGGCTACGAGTTCGAGCTCGACGATCGCGTCGTCAAGGGCGTCGTCGACCGCAAGGCGGCGGCGCGCGAGCGGTTCGAGCAGGCGATCGCCGCCGGCCACACCGCGGCGCTGCTCGAGCAGGAGCGCGCCGACGTCTTCACGCAGGAGCTCGGCAACCTGCCGGCGCGGGCGTCGATCGTCGCGCGCATCACCGTCGACCAGCGGCTCGTGTGGCTGCCCGAGGGCGAGTGGGAGCTGCGGTTCCCGACGGTGATCGGCCCGCGCTACGTGAGCGCGAAGGACGCGACGCCGGAGGACGCGCGGGCCACGGTGGTGTCGGTCGCGCCCGGCGGCATCGCCGCGCGCATCGCGATCGAGGTCGCGATCGGCGACGCGACGACGCGGGCGCCGGTGTCGCCGTCGCACGCGCTGCGCGTCGAGGGCGAGCGGGTGCGGCTCGCCGAGGACGGCGCGCGCCTCGACCGCGACGTCGTGCTGCGGTGGGCGGTCGCCGGGCGCGAGGTCGGCCTGTCGCTCGATCACGTGCGGGGCGCCAGCGGCGACGCGTACGGGCTCCTGACGCTGGTGCCGCCGGCGAGGGCGGCGAAGGCGGCCGCGGTCGCGCGCGACCTCATCGTGCTGCTCGACACCAGCGGCTCGATGGGCGGCGGCCCGCTCGACCAGGCCAAGCGGGTGCTCGCGCTGCTCATCGAGTCGCTCACCGACGACGATCGCCTCGAGCTGGTCGAGTTCTCGACGGCGCCTCGCCGCTACCTCGCCGAGCCGGTGGCGGCGACCGCGGCCGCGAAGAAGGACGCGATCCGCTGGGTGCGCGCGCGCCAGGCCGACGGCGGCACCGAGATGGCGAGCGGCATCCGCGAGGCGCTGCGCGGCCTGCGGCCGGGCGCGCAGCGGCAGGTCATCGTCGTCACCGACGGCTACATCGGCGGCGAGCAGCAGATCATCGCGCTCCTGCACGAGCGGCTGCCGGCGTCGTGCCGCCTGCACGTGCTCGGCGTCGGCTCGGCGGTCAACCGCTCGCTGGCGACGGCGATGTCGCGCGCGGGCCGCGGCGTCGAGGTGATCGCCGATCTCGACGAGGATCCCGAGCGCGCGGCGGCGCGGCTCGTGCGGCGGACGGCGCGGCCGGTGCTGGTCGACGTCACGATCGGCGGCTCGGCGCTGGTGGCGCACGCGCCCGAGCACCTGCCGGACGTCTTCGACGGCAGCCCGCTGGTGGCGGCGCTCGCGCTGCTGCCGGAGGGCGGCGAGCTGATCGTGCGCGGCCGGCTCGCCGACGGTGGCTACGAGCAGCGGATCGCGGTGCCGGCGCGGCGCGCGGGCGAGGGCAACGGCGCGATCGCGGCGCTCTACGGGCGCGAGCGGGTCGCCGACCTCGAGACGCGCGCGCAGCTCGGCGAGGCGGTCGACCGCGAGCTCGAGGGGCTCGGGCTCCGCTTCCAGATCGCGACGCGGATGACGTCGTGGGTCGCGGTCGACGAGTCGCGCACCGTCGAGCGCGGCGGCCGCCACGAGGTCGTGCCGCAGGAGCTGCCGTACGGGACGAGCGCGGGCAGCTTCGGGCTGCGCGGGGCGGGCGGGGCGCCCGTGGCGGGCGAGGCGACCGACGCGATCGACGGGCTGATCGCCTCGCCGGCGCCGGCGATGGCGCACGCGCAGACGCGGACCCGGACGATGGCGGGTGCGCTGGCGAAGAGCGAGCTGGCGGACGCGAAGCAGGCGTACCGGATCGGCACGGGTGGCGGCGGCGCGTCGCCGGCGCCGTCGCAGCCGGCGCGTCCGATGGAGGCGCCGACCGGTGCGATCGCGCCGGCGAGCCCGGCGAGCCCGGCGAAGCCGCTGCCGGCGAAGTCGCGGCGCGCGTGGCCGCTGCTGCTCCTGCTGATCGTCCTGCTCGGCCTCCTCGCGGCGCTCGGCTGGTGGCTGGTGCGCGGATGATCGACCTCGACGCGCACCTGCCCGCGATCGTCGCCGGCGAGACCGCCGCCTTCGGCCGCTGGCTCGCCGGCGCCGAGCCGGGCGTGCGCGATTCGCTGCGCTCGTTCGCGCGGGTCATCGACGTCGAGGCGGTGCTGCAGGAGGCGCTCCTGCGCGTGTGGCAGGTGGCGCCGCGCGTGAACCTCGACGGTCGGCCCAACGCGCTCCTGCGCCTCGCGCACCGCATCGCGAAGAACCTCGCCATCGACGAGCTGCGCCGCGCCCGCGTCGA
>DASZXE010000859.1:0-1531 GCA_035546475.1 Kofleriaceae bacterium | reverse complement strand
GGCCGGCGCGCGGGGTGAGCAAGGGCGACGTCGCCAGGATGTCGACCGAGCCGTCGAGGGTGTCGAGCGAGACCAGCGCGGCGGTCGCGAGCGGCGGGCCGCCGTCGGCCTCGCGCCCGCCGGTGACGAGCAAGCGGCCATCGGGCAGCGCGGTGACGGCGCGGTCGAGGACGCCGACGCCCGCGGGCAGCAGGGCCGGCGCGCCGGTCGACGTGCGGGCGAGCGCGAAGCCGGCGTCGAGCGAGAAGCGCTCGAGCTCGCGGACCGGGTGGCCCTGCCCGTCGACGCCGCCGATGACGAGCACGGTGCCGTCGGGCATGCGCGCCGCGGCGTGGCCGTAGCGCGGCACGATCATGGTCGGGTGGAAGACCGCCGGATCGGCGAGCGTCTCGGCGAGCGGCTTCCACAGCTCGGCGAGGGCGACCGGCTGGCCGTCGACGTCGCGGCCGCCGGCGATGAGCACCGGCGCGCCGAGATCGTCGGAGAGGAGCGTCGCGGTGGCGCCGACCCGCGGGACCGCGAGCGTCGCGGCGTACTCGCGGACGGTGGTGCCGACGGAGGTGACCTCGGCGGTGCCGGCGAGCGGCGGGCCGCCGACCGCCTGGCCGCCGGCGACGAAGACGCGGCCGTCGGTGAGCGAGCAGACCGCGGCGCCGACCCGCGCGAGCAGCGGGCGATCGACGGTCTCGACGCGGCGGTCGGCGGTGGCGTCGAGCTCGATCCGCTCGAGCGCCGGCGAGGCCGCGCCGATGGCCGGATCGATGCCGCCGAGGACGATCACGCCGTCGGCGCCGCCGATGCCGAGGGTGGCGGCGGCCCCGCCGAGGCGCGGCGCGAGGCGGCCGTCGTCGGTGAACGTGCCGGTGGCGGGATCGAAGACGTCGAGGTCGGTGACCGGCGCGCCGGCGGCGTCGACGCCGCCGAGGAAGATCAGGCGATCGTCGTGGTAGGTGACGGCGGCGCCGGCGATGCGGACCGGATCGGGCGGCGTGTCGCGCGCGGCCCAGTGGACGATCTGCGCGAAGTAGACGCGCAGCGAGGCGGGCAGCTCGGCGGTGTGGATCGCGAACGGGCAGGTGCGGCCGTAGGCGGTGTCCGCGCCGCCGAGCCGGCCGGTCAGGTGGAGGATGAGCGCGTCGCCGTCGGGGACGTCGGTGAGCTCGACGGTGTCGCCGCGGTGGAAGGTGTCGGTGATGAGGTCGTCGGTGGCGCCGACCCGGGCGAGCGACAGCTCGAGCTCGTCGAGATCGGGGAAGGCGGCGCCGGGCGCGCCGGCGGCGGGCGTCTCGACGACCGGCGCGATCACGGTCGGATCGGGACCGCAGGCGGCCACCAGGCCCGCGCCCGCGCACGCGCACGCGCAGGCGAGCGAGAGCGAGCGCAACAGCGAGAGCGCGCCGGCGGCGGCGCGGGCGCTCACCACGGCAGGCCGGTCGGCCGGATCACCAGCGGCGCCGGTCCGTTGTCGTCGAGGATGAGGACCGGCACCATCACCGCGGCCACCACCGCCGCGCCGGCCGCCGCCCACGTC
>DASZXE010000858.1:0-5995 GCA_035546475.1 Kofleriaceae bacterium | reverse complement strand
GCCGTCGCCGCCGTCGATGTCGATGCACCTCGTCCCCGCGCCCGGGCCGGCCGCCGCCGCCGAGCTGCCCGCGTCGATCCACCGGCTGGTCGCCGAGGCCGCCGCCCGCCGCGCCTCCGATCTCCTGCTCTCGGAGGGCCTCGCCCCGCACCTCCGCGTCGACGGCGACGTCGTCGCGCTCGACGAGCCGCCGCTCGCCGCCGCCGAGCTCGAGGCCGCGCTCGCCGCCTTCGCCGGTCCCGACGCGCCCGAGCAGGTGCGCGTCCGCGGCTCGATCGACTTCGGCGCCGACGTCGACGACGTCCGCCTGCGCGGCCACGGCTTCGGCCACGAGCGCGGCCTCGGCCTCGCGCTCCGCCTCATCAAGCGCGACGTCCCCACGCTCCAGCAGCTCGGCCTGCCCGCCGACCTCGCCGACCTCGTCAAGCTGCGCTCGGGGCTCGTCCTCGTCGCCGGCCCGACCGGCTCCGGCAAGTCGACGACGCTCGTCGCGCTGGTCGCCCACCTCGACCGCAGCCGGCCGCGCCACGTCGTCACCCTCGAGGATCCGATCGAGTACCAGTACCGGCCCCAGCGCTGCCTGATCCACCAGCGCGAGATCGGCGTCCACACGCCGAGCTTCGCCGACGGCCTGCGCGCCGCCCTGCGCGAGGCTCCCGACGTCATCGTCGTCGGCGAGCTGCGCGACCGCGAGACGATCGCGATCGCGCTCACCGCCGCCGAGACCGGCCACCTCGTCCTCGGCACCGTCCACGCGCCGGGCGCCGGCGTCGCCATCGATCGGCTGATCGACGCCTACCCCGAGCACCAGCAGCGGCAGGCGCGCACGCAGCTCGCCGCGGTCCTGCGCGCGGTCGTCACGCAGCACCTCCTGCCGACGCGCACCGGCGGCCGCGTGCCCGCGATCGAGCGGGTGCCGGTCACCTCCGCGGTCGCCGCGCTCATCCGCAAGAACGAGCTGCAGATGCTGGGCGCCCACGTCCAGACCGGCCGCGACGCCGGCATGATCCCGCTCGAGCGCAGCCTCGCCCGCCTGGTCAAGGCCGGCACCATCGACCTCGCCGCCGCGCGCGCCGTCGCCGGCGACCCCGACCTCCTCGAGCAGTCGCTGCGCGGCTGATCCGCGACTGACGGCGTTCCTCGAAACGCCGGCATCCTGTAGCGTGGGGTGGTGCGACCCGCCATCCTGCTGGTAGGACTCGTCGCGGCGTGCGGTGACAACCTCGCCGCACCACTCTCGGACGCGGCGATCCCGATCCAGGACGCGGCGGTCGATGCGCCCGGCTCGGCGCTCGCGGCGGTGCCGCTGACCACGCCGGATGGCACGTACTACAACGCGCCGCTGTCGATCGGAGGGACGACGTTCCTGCTCGACGTCGACACCGGCTCGACGACGACGGCGGTCGCCGGCGCGACGTGCTCCGGGTGTGCAGGCATCGCGCCCGTGTACATGCCCGGCGCGACGGCGAGCGACGAGATGCACACCGCCTCGACGTTCTACGAGGACGGCAGCGGGTGGCGCGGGGAGGTGTTCGAGGACGACGTCGGGTTCGGGCTGGGGACGCCGGACGTGCGGCTGCGGTTCGGCAGCATGACGAGGGCGATCGACTTCTTCGACGGCAACGTGGACCAGGGCATCCTCGGGCTCGGGCCGAGCGAGCTGCTCGAGCCGTACACGACGTCGATCGTGGATCGGCTGACCGAGGCGAACGAGGTGCCGACGTTCTCGTTCGAGCTGTGCCCGACGCGCGGCACGATGTGGGTCGGCGGCTACGATCCCTCGGCCGCGGCGCCGGGTGCCGACGTGCAGTACGCGCCGATGCTGCCGATCGATCACCACCAGCCGTGGTACGCGCTCGACCTGCAAGACCTCGCGATGGGCGGGACGTCGCTCGGGTTCGGCAGCGCGATGCTCGGCCTGCCGATCGTCGACACCGGCACGACGGACACGTACATCCCGCTCGCGGCCGAGAACGCCATGCTCGCGGCGGCGAACGCGGCGCCCGGCTACGCGACCGTGCTGGCGGCGCCGCTCACGCAGACCGCGGGCCACGATCACGACGGCTGCGTGGCGGCGGTGTCGGGCGCGACCGCGGCGATGGTCGACGCGGTGCTGCCGAGGATGTCGATGACGTTCCCGACCGGCAACGGCACCGACACGTTCACGCTGACGATGACCGCGACGCAGTCGTATCTCTACGACGGCGGTGACGGCACGTTCTGCCTCGCGATCTTCGACGACGGCGGCGAGGGCGGCCTGCTCGGCGACAGCTTCCTGCGCTCGTTCATCACCGTCGTCGACGTCGCCGGCAAGCGCATCGGCTTCGCGCCCGACGCCGGCTGCGCCGTCGACGCCAAGCGCGCGGGGCGCGTGCGCATGCACGAGCACAACCCACACCGCCCGCACCGCGTCCGTCCCTGGGCCCGCCCGCTGTCCCTTCCAGAACCCGGGTGAGTCCGGCCGCGCCAGGTCGAGCCGCCGCGCGAGCTCGGCCTTGATCGGGCCGCCGACAGCGACGAGCTAGGCCGGCTGCTTCGGTCGAGCGGCACGCCTGCGCGCCGGCAACAGCGCGGCGACCAGCGCCGCACACGCCAGCGCGCCCAGCGGCGAGCGGCCCGACGACGTCTCGCAGCAGCCCGCGTCGGCCGCCTCCCCCGCGGCCGCCGCGGGCTTGTCGAGCACGACCGGCGGGCACGCGTCCGGCATCCGCGGCGACCGCTCCTCGCCGTGCACGAACGCGCGCACCGTGCCGTCGTAGGTCGCCACCACGAGCACGTCCCCGGCGGGCGCCGGCGCGCTGACCACCGGCGCGCCGAGCTGCGTCTTCCAGCGCTCGTGGCCGTCGGCCAGGTCGAGCGCCGTCAGCGAGCCGTCGATGCCGGGCACCCACAGGACGTCGCCGGTCGCCACCGGGCTCGCCGGGTAGCCCGCCTGGTCGCCGCGGTAGTGCGCGAAGTTGAGCGGCCCGCCGGCGGCCTTCACCCGCCAGCGCTCCGCGCCGGTCGCCGCGTCGAGCGCGACCAGGTCCTCCCACTCCGTCGGCACCACCAGCCGGCCGCCGGCGAGCACCGGCGTCGCCGTCACCGTGTACATCCACGGATCGCTGCCCGGCGTGGTGCCGCGCACCCACAGCTTGCGCCCCGAGGCGGTGTCGTACGCGGTCACGTCGCCCGACGAGTCGATGACGTACAGCTTGCCGTCGGCCGCCACCGGGCTGGCGTTGACGGCGACCGCGCTGTCGGTGGCGTCCGCCCACCGCTGCCCGCCGCCGGCGGCGTCCCACGCGGTCATCCCGTCGTCGCGGTCGTAGGTCGTGACCACCGTCCCGTCGGCGACGGTCGGCGCCGCCAGCGAGCCCAGCCACGGGAACACGTTGGCGATGTCCCGCTTCCACATCGTCGCACCCGTGGCGAGGTCGAGCGCGACCGCGCGGCCGGCGACCGCGACGTAGACGATGCCGTTCGCGATCGCCGGCGGGCCCCACACCGACGCCGCGATCCGGTCGAGGCCGGTCGAGACCTCGCCCTGCCAGCGCAGCGAGCCGTCCGCCAGCGAGAGCGCCGAGACCGTGCCGGTGCTGGTGACGGTGACGACGGTGTCGCCCGCGATCGCCGGCGCCGCGCGCGTCTGCGAGCGCGTCGTGAACCGCCACTTCTCCTTGCCGGTCGCGAGGTCGAGCGCGACGAGGCCGCCGCGGTCGCCGGCGCCGAGGTCCCACACCGAGACGACGACGGTCCCGTTCGCGATGACCGGCGTCCCCAGCAGCACGTTGCCGCCGACCGACGCCGCCCACTGCTGCGCGAGCGGCGGCGCGATCGTGCGCGCGGCCGCCCCCGCGTGCCCGGGCCCGCCGCCGAGCTGCGGCCAGTCGTCGACGACAGGCTTCGCCGCCGGCGCGTCGCAGACCTCGAAGGCGAACCGCCGCTCGAGCCGCCGCCCCGACGAGCTCTCGGCGACGAGGTCGACCGAGTGCGTCCCCGGCGCCAGCGCGCCGACGTCGGTCTGGTAGCTCCAGCCGCCGATGCCGCGCGGCGCGAGCGAGACCGGCGCGCCGCAGTCGAGGCGCGCCGTCACCCGCGGCACCGCCGCGTCGAGCGCCGCGCTCACCAGCAGCGGGAACCCGCGCGGCGACGCGCAGCTCCCCTCGTGCGGCGACGCCACCGCCAGCACCGGCTCGTTCAGCCGCGTGCGGTGCTCGACGATCGGCACGCCGCCGGTGAACGTCACGATCCGGTAGCCCGACGGGGACTGATCGATCGTCCCCATCACCAGGTTCTGCGTGCCCCACTCGACGAGCCCGTCGAGGTCGACCCGGCGGTTCGCGTGCCAGTGGCCGGTGAACAGGTACTTCACGCCGAGGTCGGCGAGCTGCTGGGCCACCGCCGACGGCGGCGGCTGGTGGCCGAGCGCGACGACCGTCATCGAGCGGTCGACGTCGGCCAGGTCCTCCTGGAAGAAGCGGACCTGGTCCTCGGCCGATGCATTGGTGTCCCATACGATGAAGTGGAGGTTGCCGACGTCGAAGCTGTAGTCGGGCGGGCCCCAGGTCGCGCGCCACGCGGCGCCGCCGTCGAACCAGTCGTGGCCGCCCGGCACCGGCACCCACGGCACGTCGATGTTGGTCAGCGCGGCGTCGACGCGCGCGAAGTCGCCGGGCCCGTCCTGCGTCACGTCGCCGACGATCGTGAAGAAGCGCGGCGGCACGTCGAGCGCGACCGCCTGGCTGAGCGCGTCCTCGAGATCCCCGCCGTCCCACGGCCCGCTCATCGCGGTGGTGTGGGTGTCGGCGGCGACGACGAACGTGAGCGGCGTCTCCAGCTCGGCGTCGGTCAGCGGGCGCACGCCCAGCTCGACGTACGCCGCCGAGGCGCGCGTCCACGCCGGCCCGGGCCGGAACCCGTCGGGGACCCGCGCCCACACGATCTCGTCCGGCATCGCGAACGGCAGCACGAACTGCCCCTTGGCGTCGGTGCGCGCGCGCGCGGCGCCCTCGGTCGCGACGACGACGCCCGGCACCCCCGGCTCGCCCTGCTCGCGCACGCCGTCGCCGTCGAGGTCGGCGAACACGACGCCGGTCGCCTGCGTCGCCGCGCAGCCGCCCGCCGCGCCCGCCTCCAGCAGGGCGAGCAGCGCCAGCGTGCGGGCGGCTCTCATCCCGAAAGCTTCGCACATCGGCCTCTCCCCCGCGCCGCCAATCGCCCGCCGCCTACCGGCCCGGCGCCGCGGGCGCCACGCGCCATCGTCGAGCCTGCGGCGGCGGCGGCGAGGTCGGGCGAGGCGGCGGAGAGGTCGGGCGCGGCGGCGGAGCCGTCAGGTGGCGCCATCGTCGACGGAAAATGCGCAGATCCTGCGGGGGCGGGCAATCGTCGCACCGCCTGTGAGCGGAGGCGCCCGGTCGCTACGGTGTCGTCGTGCGCGAGCCGGCCGGAGCCGTGATCGATCGCGACGGCCTCGGCGCCTTGCTGGCGAGGCTCGTCGAGGACGGGTACGAGGTGAGCGGGCCGACGGTCGCCGACGACGCGATCGTGATCGACGCGCTCGGCGGCGTCGGCGAGCTGCCGGCCGGCATCGGCGACGAGCAGGCGCCGGGGCGCTACCGGCTGCGCCGGCGCGACGACGGCGCGCTGTTCGGCTACGCGACGCCGGCCCAGGGCTGGAAGCGCGTGCTCTACCCGCCGCGCGTCGAGCTGGTCCGGATCCGCCGCCGGGACGGGCGGCTCGCGGCGACGTCGTCGGCCCCGGCGCCGCGCCGGCGCGCGTTCGTCGGCGTGCGCGCGTGCGAGCTGGCGGCGATCGCGATCCACGATCGCGTGCTGCGCGACGGGGCGTACGCGGACGCCGACTACCGCGCGCGCCGCGGCGAGATCGCCGGCGGTGGCCGGCCGCGACGGCACGCGCGCCAGCATCGCCGCGCCGGCGTCGCTGCCGATCTCGACGACGAACCGGTGGTCCGCGCCGCCCGCCCCGACCTCGGTCGCCGCCAGATCGAAGCCA
>DASZXE010000857.1:0-11101 GCA_035546475.1 Kofleriaceae bacterium | reverse complement strand
GCCGCGCGCGGTACTCGCCGCGATAGTCGATCGGCCCCGGCGCCGCGAAGCGAGCGCGCGCCGCCGCCTCGTCCGCCGCCTCGTCACCCGCGCCACCCGCGCCGCCGAGCTCCGCCGCCGGCGCCAGGTAGAGCTCGTTCCAGTAGAGCCGGCTCGCCGGCGAGTACGGGCTCGGATGGCACGGCTCGTCGAGGAACCCGGCGAGCAGCGGCAGGGTCGCCACGTACGAGCCGCCCTGCCCGCGCACCCACGCCATCATCGCCGACAGCCCGTCGAGGTCGCCGACCGCGCCGCGCGCCGGCGTCCGCGCGGCGTACAGCGGCGCGAACACGCCCCATCGTCGCGGGACGTCGCCCGGCGCGCCCCACGCGCGCAGCGGCGCCGCGATCACCGCCGACTCGCCCTCCATGAGGCCGAGCTTCCAGCGCAGCCGGTGGTAGCCGGTCTCGCCGCCGGGCACCTCGACGCGGCCGCGCCGCACGCAGTGCACCCGGTGCTGCAACGACGGCGGCCACGCATGGTTGTGCGCCGACGCCTCGAACAGCCGGCCGGTCGCCCGCGCCACCGCGCCGCGCTCGGTCGTCAGCTCCAGCTCGCACGGCACGTCGAGGTCGGCCGGCACCCGCATCGGCACGTCGAGCCACACCGGCTTGCCCGCGCTCGCGTCGGCCCACGCCACCAGCACCGGCGGCACCACCTCGCGCCAGTGCGCGCGCTCGAGCGCGTGGTGCGCCTCCGCGATCCGCGCCGGGTCGTCCGCGCGCACGCCGAGCTCCGCCAGCACCGCCCGCAGCGCCCGCGCGCTCGCGGTGACCGGCTGGCCGTCCCAGCCGCGGTACGAGCACTCGACGCCGGCGGCCTTCGCCAGCTCGCGCAGCGCGTGCCCCGGCTCGTCTGGCTTCGTCATCGCGGCGCGGTCGCGGCCGCTCAGCTCACCAGGCCGAGCCAGAAGCCGGGGAAGAGGCCCATCTCGAGCAGCAGGATCGGGCAGAGCGCGATCACGAACATGAGACCGGCCGACCGGGTCGGCGTGAGCTGGCCCGGCGGGTCCTTGAACCACATCGCGGTCACCAGGCGCAGGTAGTAGAAGATGCTGACGACCGAGTTGACGACGCCGATGATCGTCACCCACAGGAGCTGCTGGTCCTGGGCGTCCATCGCGCTCTTGAAGACGTAGAACTTGCCGAAGAAGCCGCCGGTGGGCGGCATGCCGCCGAGCGACAGCAGGCAGATCGTCATCGCCAGCGCCGCCGCCGGGTGCTTGCCGGCCAGCCCGTTCCAGTCGTCGATCAGGAGCCGCTCGCGGTCGAGCGAGCCGACGTACGACACCACCGCGAACGCGCCCATCGTCGTGATCGAGTAGGCGAACAGGTAGTAGACGAGCGCGCTCTCGCCGGTCGGCGAGCCGAGGCCCATCGCGCACAGGCCGATCAGGAGCACGCCGCCGTGCGAGATCGACGAGTACGCGAGCATCCGCTTGATGTTGTCCTGGCGGATCGCGGCGACGTTGCCGATCGTGATCGTCAACGCCGCGATCACGACCAGCGGCGAGGCCCAGCCGAGCACGCCGTACGGCAGCGTGTCGCCGCCCATGCCCTGGCCGAACAGCCGGATCATCGCGGCGACCGCCGCCGCCTTGACCGCCGCCGCCATGAAGGCGGTCACCGGCGTCGGCGCGCCCTCGTACGCATCGGGCGCCCACATGTGGAACGGCACCGCGGCGACCTTGAAGCCGAACGCGGTGATCATCATGAAGGTGCCGATGGTGAGGAGCCCCGTGTTGCCCGACACCAGCCGCTGCTGGATCACGACCAGGCTCGTCGAGCCGACCGCGCCGTAGACGAGCGCCATGCCGTAGAGCAGGAACCCGGTCGCGAACGCGCCCATGAGGAAGTACTTGATGGCCGCCTCGTTGCCGCGGCGCGACCGCCGCCGCAGCGCCGTCATCACGTAGACGCCGATCGACATCGTCTCGATGCCGAGGAAGACCGTCGCCAGGTTGGCGGCGTGGGCCAGCATCACCGTGCCGACCGTCGTCATCAGCAGCACGCCGTAGTACTCGCCGATCACCCACGCGTGGGTCCGCTGGTGCGACGGCGTCACCAGCGCGGTCAGGGCGGTGATCAGGCAGAACAGGGCCGACAGCGCGTAGCCGGTGCGATCGGCGACGAGCATCTCGTTCATCAGCAGCCGGTGCTCGCCCGGCGCCATGTGGCGGTAGAGCGCGATCGACGCCACCGCGCCGGCCAGCGCGCCGGCGACCGCCAGCCCGGCCAGCGTCGTCCGGTCGCGGCCGGTGAAGAACGCCTCGGCCAGCACGAGCAGCATGCCGCTGACCGCGACGATGAACAGCGGCGCCATGTAGAGCGCGTCCTGCGTCGCGAAGTTCACGGCGCACCTCCCGCGGCCCCCGCGCCTGCGGGCGCGTCCTCGACGGGCACCACCGCGCCGCGCAGGCTCTCGAGCTTCGCGCGCAGCCGCGCGTCGTAGTCGGCGCCGACCAGGTGGGCCGGCCCGTCGGGCTCGGCCAGCTTCGCGTTGTACGTCGCGAGGAAGTTCTCCACCGACGGCTCCATCCGCTGCAGGAACGGCCGCGGCACGATGCCCATCACGAAGATGAGCACCACGAGCGGCAGGAAGACCGCGCGCTCGCGCGGCGAGACGTCGGGCAACGCGCCGTTCTTGCTCCTGTCGAGCGGCCCGAAGAACACCTTCTGGAACATGAACAGGAGGTAGATGGCGCCGAGGACGACGCCGGTCGCCGCCAGCGCGCCGAGGAGCCGCGGGTCGGGCAGGTAGTGCGGCCAGCCGGCCGGGAACGTCTCGCCGGCGTTGAACAGGCCGAACATCGTCAGGAACTCGCCGATGAAGCCCGACAGCGCCGGCAGGCCGGCCGAGCCCATCACGACGATCAGGTAGAGCGCCGCGAACACCGGCATCTGCTTCCAGATGCCGCCGTACTCGGCGAGCCGCCGCGTGTGGCGCCGCTCGTAGAGGACGCCGATGCCGAGGAAGAGCCCGCCGGTCGTGAGGCCGTGCGAGATCATCGCGTAGAGCGAGCCCTCGACGCCGGTCATCGTCAGCGAGAACAGGCCGATCACGCAGAAGCCGAGGTGCGACACCGACGAGTACGCGACCAGCTTCTTCACGTCGTCCTGCGCGAACGCGACGATCGCGCCGTAGATGATGCCGATCACCGCCAGGATGACGATGTACGGCGCGCAGACCGCGGCGCCGTACGGGAACATCGGCATCGCCAGCCGGATGAACCCGAACACGCCGAGCTTCAGCAGCACGCCGGCCAGGATCACCGAGCCGGGCGTCGGCGCCTCGACGTGCGCGTCGGGCAGCCAGGTGTGCAGCGGGAACAGCGGGATCTTGATCGCGAACGCGAGCGCGAAGGCGAGGAAGCACCAGACCTGCGCCGTGTGCGGCAAGACCAGCTTCTGCAGCTCGACCAGATCGGTCGTGTAGATGCCGGTCACGTTCGCGTACGAGACGTAGACGTAGAAGATGGCGACCAGCATCAGCAGCGAGCCGACCATCGTGTAGATGACGAACTTGATCGACGCGTAGAGCCGGCGCTGGCCGCCCCAGATGCCGATCAGGAGGTACATCGGGATGAGCATCACCTCCCAGAAGACGTAGAAGACGAAGATGTCGAGCGCGACGAACGCGCCCAGCATGCCCGTCTCGAGGATGAGCATCGCGGCGACGAACTCGCGCACGTGCTTCTCGATCGTCCGCGTCGCCGCCAGCAGCGTGATCGGCGTCAGGAAGGTGGTCAGGAGCACCAGCCAGATGGCGACGCCGTCGAGGCCGGTCTTGAAGTGGATGCCGAGCGGCCCGACCCACGACGAGTCGGAGACGAGCTGGTAGCCGCCCTTGCTCCCATCGAAGTAGGCGAGCGACAGGAGCGAGACCAGGAACGTGATCGTGCTGGTCGCCAGCCCGATGCCGCGCTGGAGGCTGGCCTCGCCCTTCGGCGTGACCATGACGAAGATCGCGCCCAGCACCGGCAGGGCGAGGACGAGCGGCAGGACGAAGGCGCCCTGGTTCACGGCGCACCTCCCTCGGTGGGCGCCGGCGTGGGCGCGGAGTCGTCGTCGACCGGCACCACGCCGGCCTTGGCCGCGGCGGTCAGATCGACGGAGCGGGTCACCTTGCGCCAGCTCGTGGGCCTGGCCTTGCGGTCGCCGAACACCGGATCGGCGACGAACATCGTCACCTTGCTCGCCACCTCGCCGATGCGGCGGGTGACCTCGCGGCCGCTCGCGCCCGGATCGGGCTGGCCATCCCCGTCGAAGTCCCAGGCCACCTGCGCGTTCTTCCGCAGGCCGTGGCCGGGCTCGGCCTTGAACTGCACGCCGCCGTCGGCGGTGAGCCGGTACTTGAACGTCGGGTGCTCGGCGCGCGACGTCCACAGGAAGATCGCGGCGGCGCCGACCAGCAGGCCGACCAGGTAGCGCTGCACCTGGCCGTTCTGGAACCAGCGGGCGATGCGGCCGAACGTGCCGACCACGAACGCCGAGCCGTTGACGACGACGGTGTCGATGACGAAGCGATCGACGATCTCGAACGTGCCGCGGGCGAGCAACCGGAACGGCCGCACGAGGACCGCGTCGTAGAGCTCGTCGACCCACAGCTTGTTCTTCGACGCCTCGTAGAGGCCGCGGCCCGGCTCGCTCGACGTGAAGCGGTCGACCCACGGGCTCGGGCCCCCAGGGAACGATCGCCCGTACAGCGCGTAGGCGATGCCGATGCCGAGCAGACCGATCAAGGTCGCCACCGCCATCAGGCCCCACTCGAGGCCGGCCGACATGTGCGGCGTCACGCTCGCGACGCCCTCGGCCGTGTACATCGGCTTCACCGAGTACGACAGCCAGCGCGGCAGCAGCGTGAGCACCTCGTTGTGGCCGAACACGTGCGGCACGCCGAGGAAGCCGGCGACCAGCGCGAGCGTCGCCAGGATGACGAGCGGCGCCGTCATCGCGACCGGCGACTCGTGCGGGTGCGCGACCTGCTCCTTGCCGCGGTACGGCCCCTCGAAGACGAGGAAGTAGAGCCGCCACATGTAGAAGGCGGTGCCGAGCGCGGCGACGATCAGCATCCCCCACAGCATCTTGCCGAACCACATCGGCCAGCCGTCGCCGTGGGCGGCCCACGCGCCGGCGAGGATCGAGTCCTTCGAGAAGAAGCCGGCCGTCAGCGGGAAGCCCGCGATCGACAGGCACGCGACCAGGAACGTGATCCGCGTGATGGGCAGGTACTTCTTCAGGCCGCCCATGATGCGGATGTCGCCCGAGCCCTCCATGCCGTGCATCACCGAGCCGGCGCCGAGGAAGAGGCACGCCTTGAAGAAGGCGTGGGTCATCAGGTGGAAGATCGCGGCGGTCCAGTTGCCGGTGCCGACGCCGACGAACATGAAGCCGAGCTGGCTCACCGTCGAGTAGGCGAGCACCTTCTTGAGGTCGACCTGCGCGAACGCCATGAACGCGGCCGCCAGCGCGGTGCACGCGCCGATCACCGCGACGACGCCCATCGCGGTCGTCGACGCCGCGTAGAGGAACGACAGCCGCGCGACCATGTAGACGCCGGCGGTGACCATCGTCGCCGCGTGGATGAGGGCCGAGACCGGCGTCGGGCCCGCCATCGCGTCCGGCAGCCACACGTACAGCGGGATCTGCGCGCTCTTGCCGGCGGCGCCGATGAACAGCAGCACGCCGGCCGCCGCCGCCAGCCGCTCGCGCCACCAGAACGTCTGCTCGTAGATGCCGTGGCCGCCGTTCGCCACGCCCGCCTCGCCGACCTGGCGCAGCATCTGGAAGTCGAGCGAGTGGCCGCCGTCGGAGCCGTGGGTCGCCCACCAGAGGAGGAACATGCCGAGCAGGAAGGCGAAGTCACCGATGCGGTTGACGACGAACGCCTTGCGGCCGGCGTTCGCGTACGCCTCGTTCTCGAACCAGAAGCCGATGAGCAGGAACGAGCAGAGGCCGACGCCCTCCCAGCCGATGAACATCACCGGCAGGCTCGAGCCGAGCACCAGGATGAGCATCGCGCCGGTGAACAGGTTCAGGTAGCCGAAGTACGCCGCGTAGCGCGGCTCGTGCTCCATGTAGCCGGTCGAGTAGATGTGGATGAGCGACGAGCAGAAGGTGACGATCAGGATCATCACGCTCGACAGCGGGTCGAGGTTGAACTGCATCTCGATGCGGAAGTCGCCGGCCTGGATCCAGGTCCAGACCCTCTCGCTGACGCCGAAGGTGCCGGCGCGCCCGTTCGCCTTCCAGTAGTCGTAGGCCTTCCACAACGGGCCGTGCTGCCAGTGGAGCGCCTGCGACGGCGTCCAGAAGCCGACCACCAGGTAGAACGCGGTGAAGAACGCCGCCGCGACCGACGCCACCGCGATGAAATGGACGGTCGAGCGCGACAGATGTCGCCCGAAGGTGAGGTTGAGGAACGCGCCGAGAAGGGGCAGGAACGGCACGACCCACAGGAAGTTGATGGTGGTCATGGGCCGCCGGCGCCTAGTGCTTGAGGAGGGTCAGGCGGTCGGCGTCGATGTGACGCCGGCCGCGGAAGATGGCGACCACGATCGCGAGGCCGACCGCCACCTCGGCGGCGGCGACCGCGATGACGATCATCGCGAACGAGTGACCCGACACGTCGCCCCGCATGCGCGCGAAGGTGAGGATCGTCAGGTTCGCCGCGTTGAGCTGCAGCTCGATCGCCATCATCATGATGAGGATGTTGCGGCGGAGGATGACCCCGGCGGTGCCGATCGCGAACAGCACCGCGGCGAGGATCAGGTAGTGGCTGTAGCCGATGTCGGTGAGGATGGAGCTCACGGGTGGCCTCCGCCGATGGCGCCGCGCGGCCCGGCGTCGTCGAGGTCGTCGGCGTCCGCGCCCTCGACGACATCGTCCTTGAGCGGGCGGGCGATCGCGACCGCGCCGACCACCGCGATGAGCAGCAGGATCGACACCGCCTCGAACGGGAACAGGTAGTCGTTGAACAGGTTCCAGCCGACCGAGGCGGTGGAGCCCCACGCGTAGCCCTGCGCGGTCGGCGGCGGCCGCCGCAGCGCCTCCTGCGACAGGCCGACCGTGTCGTAGTCGACGTGGATGAGCACCTGGCAGACGCGGAAGAGCAGGTACGCGATCGCCAGGCCGGCGACGATCTTGCCGAAGCGCCCGTAGCCGCCGTACGGCTCGTCCTCGGGCTTGTTGAGGATCATGACGACGAAGACGAACAGCACCATGATGGCGCCGGCGTAGACGAGCATCTGGATGATCGCCAGGAAGCTGGCGTAGAGCGTCATGTAGAGGCCGGCGAGCGCGAAGAACGTGCCGACCATGCCCATCACCGCGGTGATCAGGTTGCGGCGGGTGACGACGAAGAGCGCGCCGCCGATGGCGAGCGCGGCGAAGCCCCAGAACAGGAGCGCGATGACCTGGCCGCCGGCGTGCGGCACGTCGGGCGGGCCGAACTTCGCGTCGCGCTTCCCCGACGACTTGCCGGCGGTGGTCGCCGAGCGCGGCACCGGCTTGCCGCTGGCGTCGACGGTGCCGGTCGCCGCCGGCGTGTCCTGCGCGGCCGCGCGCTCGACGGTGGCGACCTGGAGCCCGCAGCACAGGACGATGGCGGCGAGGATCCAGGCGAGGAAACGAGCGCTGGTGCCGCCGGTCATGCCGCCGCTCCCTGGTCGGAGATCTTCGCCTCGAAGTCGGGGCGGTACTTGGTGAGGAAGCCGAGCATCGGCCACGCCGCCGCGTCGCCGAGCGCGCAGATCGTGTTGCCGGCGATGCCGTGGGCGATCGACGCGAGCAGGTCGACGTCGCCGGGCCGGCCGTGGCCGAACGCCACCCGGCGGGCGACCTTCTCCAGCCAGCCGGTGCCCTCGCGGCACGGCGTGCACTGCCCGCACGACTCGTGCGCGTAGAACTTCATGATCCGCCAGGTCGCCATCGGGATGTCGGTATGGTCGTCCATGACGACGATGCCGCCCGAGCCGGCCATCGTGCGCAGGTGACGGCCGCCGCCGAGGTCGAACAGCTCGCCGGGGCGGACCTCGACCGGCCGGATCCGCTCGTCGGTCATGAGCGCGTCGAACTCGACCGGCACGTCGAGCTCGCTGTCGTCCATCGGCGGCATCGAGGTGCCGCCGGGGATGACCGCCTTCACCTTGCGGCCCTTCCACACGCCGCCGGCGACGTCGTCGATCATCTCGCGCATCGTCATCGACATCGGCAGCTCGAACACGCCCGGCTTCTCGACGTGGCCGGAGATGCAGACGATGCGGGTGCCGCCCGACCGGCCGAAGCCGAGGTCGGCGAACCACTTGCCGCCCTTGTCGACGATGAACGGCACGTTCATCAGCGTCTCGACGTTGTTGACGATCGTCGGCTCGCCGAACAGGCCCTTCACCGCCGGGAACGGCGGCTTGAGCCTCGGCTGGCCGCGCAGCCCCTCGAGCGAGTTGAGCAGCGCCGTCTCCTCGCCGCAGATGTACGCGCCGGCGCCGCGGTGCACCGTCAGGTGGCACTCGAGGCCGCTGCCGAGGATGTTCTTGCCGAGGTAGCCGCGCGCGTACGCCTCCTCGACCGCCTGCACGAGCACCGCGTACTCGCGCATCATCTCGCCGCGGATGTAGATGTAGTTGTGGACCGCCTTGAGCGCGTACGCGGAGATCACCATCCCCTCGATGAGGAGGTGGGGATCCCAGTACATGAGCTCGCGGTCCTTGCAGGTGCCGGGCTCGCTCTCGTCGGCGTTGCAGACCAGGTGGACGGCCTTGGCGTCCTTCGGGACGAAGCCCCACTTCACGCCGGTGGAGAAGCCGGCGCCGCCGCGGCCGCGCAGGTTCGACGCCTTGACCTCGGCGGTGATCTCCTCGGGCTTCATGCCGAGCGCCTTGCGCAGCGCCTGGTAGCCGCCCAGCTTCTCGTAGGTGGCGAGCGTCTTCGCGCCGTCGTTGCCGAACCGGGCGGTGACGAGCTTCGTGTTGCGATCGGCGGGCACTAGACCACCTCCCCTTCCGGGCGCGGGCGGTTGCGCAGCTCGGCCAGGATGTCGTCGACATCGCCGGGCTTCACGTCGAGGAAGTAGCGGGTGCCGCAGACGATCGCCGGCGCGTTGGCGCAGGCGGCGATGCACTCCTCCTCGACGAGCGTGAAGTCGCCGGCGGTGCCGCCCTTCTTCACGCCCAGCTTGCGCTCGAACTCGGCGAAGACGTCGTAGGCGCCGCGCAGCATGCAGGAGATGTTCGTGCAGATGCGAAGCACGTTCTTCGCCGCGGGGCCGCGGCGGAACATCGTGTAGAAGGTCGCGACCCCGTACACGTGGGCGTAGGGGAGCTCCAGGGTCCGCGCCACGAGCTGCAGGGCGGGATCGGAGAGCTGCCCGTGCTCCTTCTGCGCCAGGTGGAGCGCGGCCAGGACCACCGGCTTCCTGGTCGGATATCGCTCGCACAGCGCGGCGATCTTCTTCGAGGCCTCGGCCGAGAATTCTAGGGACATCGGATAGTTGCCCTTGCCCGTCGTCGAGCGGTCGGAACATACGGGCCGGTGCGCCCGCCAGTCAAGGCACGCGCCCCCGTAACTCCGCCCCCTGACTGCCGGCCGCGATCACCCGCCGCGCGCCGGCCGCCGGTCCCAAAAATGGAGCGCCCGGCGGTGACCGCCGGAGCCGCGGGTGGCGGCTCGACGACGGTCTCCGTCGGGCGCAGTGAAGCGTGCTCGTCGAGCGAGCGCGGTCAGAACTCGTAGCCCAGCGCCGCGCTCGCCTCCCACGTGTGGAGCGGGGCGTAGTCCTTGGCGCCGATCGAGTTGACGACCAGGCCCGGGTCGGTGTCGGCGCGGAAGGTGCCGCGCGCGTCGATCAGGAAGCCGGCGCTGCGGTACGCGAGGCCAAGGCCCATCGGGATGACGAGCGAGTTGTCGCTGTCGTTCACGCCGCTGTCGGACAGCGAGAAGTTGGCGCCGCTCACGTCGTAGCGCTGCCAGCCGACGCCGGCGAACGCGAACGGCGTGAAGTTCGAGCGCGGCATCGCGTTGAGGCGGACCGCCGCCTCGGCGGTGCTGCCGACCAGCGTGCCGTTCTGGCCACCGCCGAGGCCCTGGATGTTGGCCGCGGTGCCGACGTAGCCGAGCTCGAGGCCGAGCGGCGCGCGCGAGCCGATGCCGATGCGCAGGTCCCACAGGCCGCCCACGTTCGACGTCGTGTCGCGCATCTGCTGGCTGGTGAAGCCGGAGACGCCGCCGCCGATCGAGACGCTCATGCCGATGTTCGACGGCGGCTGGCTCGTCTGCGGCTCGAGCGCCGGCTCCATGGTGCCGTTGCCGGGCGCCACGATCACGTCGGTGCTGCTGCTCGCCGGGGCGTTCTGGTCGTAGGTCGCGCCGGCGTCGCCGGTGCCGGCGCCGGTCTGGCCGCCGGTCGTGCCGGCGTTCGGATCCGGCGCGCCGGTGGTGCCGCCGGGGAACTGAGTGCCCGGGGCCTGGTTCGTCGGCGTGCCCGGCGTGCCCGGCGTGCCCGGCGTGCCCGACGTGCCCGGGGCCTGGTTCGTCGGCGTGCCCGGCGTGCCCGGCACCGGATACGCCGGCGTGCCGGTGGTGCCCGGCGTCTGGTTGCTCGGGTAGCCCGGCTGCGGGATGCCCGGCGTCTGCGTGCCGGGCGTGGTCGGCGACTGCGTGCCCGGCGCCGGCGCGGTCGGGCTCTGGCCGTCGGTCGGCGTGCTCGGCGACGGCGAGGTGCCCGCCGGCTGGTTCGCGCCCGGCTTCTGGTTCTGATCGACCGGGGCGTTCTGCGAGCCGGGCGTCGTCCCGTTCGAGACGGGCGGCGTCTGGGCCGTCGCGGTTCCGGAACCGGCGAAGGCGGCGGACAGGAGGACGGCGGCGAAGATGGACTGCGGACGCATGGACTTCTCCTTGATGTCTTCGCCTCGTGGAAAGCATCGGTCGTGCCACGCGCGGCGCGCCCGAGGCGCGGCGCGTCGACGGTGTTCGTGCGGTGGTGGCGTGGCACCGACGCACACGCCCGCGTGAATGGCCCTGCACTCGCTGAGGCCGGCTCCGCGCGACGCTTGCGAGCGCCGCGCGGG
>DASZXE010000856.1:0-2830 GCA_035546475.1 Kofleriaceae bacterium | reverse complement strand
GCCGCTGGTCAGCATGTCGCCGGCGAGCTGGCGGATCAGCTCGTCGGCGTAGCCCTGCGAGGTGTCGGTCGACGGATCGATCCTCGTCGGATCGGCGCCGACCGTCTGCGAGCCGAGGTTGGCGCGGAGCTGCGCCGGCGTGCGGCCGGCGAAGATGAGCGTCAGCACCTGGCTCTTGTTGAGCGTGTCGGTGCTGAGGTCCCAGGTCAGGCGGGACAGCGGTCCCGACAGCCGCAGGTTGATGAGGTCCGACGTGCCGCTCGACTCGACGTAGCGCGCCTCGCTGTTGATCGTCAGATCGATCGTGTCGGTCGACAGCGGCACCAGCGGCGAGAAGCTGGCGGTGCCGGTCGTCGGGCTGAAGATCGCCTTCATGCCCGGGATCTGGATCGTCCCGTCGGCGATCTGGATGTTGCCCTCGACCCGCGGGTCGCGCGGCGTGCCGGTGATCTTGACCGCGCCGCTGGCGTCGAGCGTGAACAGGTTCGACACGGTGACGAACTTGCGGACGTCGATGCCGATTTTGAGCCGCGCGTTGCCGAGCGGCGGCCACGCCTCCCACACCGGCGGCGCCGCCGGCCCCGACGACGCCGACGGCCGCACGAACTCGCCGATGTCGAAGTTCTGCACGAAGCGGCCGTCGACGATGGTCACCGTGCCGCCGATATCGAGGCCGGCGGTCGGGCTGTACGCCATGCGGAGGTCCTGGACGTCGAGGACGAGGTCGAGCGACCGGCCGAAGCGGAACGGCAGGCCGTCGGCCGACGCGCTCAGGCTCGCGCTCGCCAGCGCGCCGTCGTGGAGCTCGATGGCGCCGTCGATGCCGCGCACGCGGCCCTCGTCGTCGATGGTGGCGCCGACCTCGTCGAACGTGATCTCCTCGGTGGTGAACGAGACGCTGCCATCGGTCAGCGCGATCTCGCGGCGCAGCGAGCGCGGCAGCACCGTCAGCGGGTGCTCGCGGTCGAACGTCAGCTCGCCCTTCACCTCGGGCGTGGCGCCGGTGCCCTGCAGCCGCAGGTCGACGTCGGCGGTGCCGCTCGCCTGCGAGAAGACCTGGGGCGCGACCGCGACCAGCATCTCGCCGGCCAGGTCGCCCTCGATGATGAGGCCCCAGTTCGCCGGCACCAGCCCCTTCAGGCCGATGCCGCCGATCACCGACAGCGTCGGCTTGTCGGGCGAGAAGCCGTCGTCGACCTCGACCGACACGCCGGTGAAGCTGAGCTGGTTCTCCTTCAGCTCGATGCGGCCGCTCGGCACCCGCAGCGTCGACTCCTGGCGCGGCAGCTTGAGCGCGACGTCGCCGAGGTCGATCGTCGCCTGCACGCGCGGAGCGGCGGTGAAGCCGGAGACGTGCGCGCTGAGCGTGGCGGTGCCGGCGGTGTGCTCGAAGTAGCGGCCGAGCAGCGGCTGGGCGCGCACGAGGTCGAGCCGGCCGTTGGCCGCCAGGTCGACGGTCAGCCCGCTGGCCCGGCCCTGCAGCGTCACCGGGCCGAGCGGGGTCGCGAAGGTCGCGCTGCCGACGATCTTCGCCTCCTTGCCGTCGTAGGCGAGCTCGATCGGCGCGGCGGCCTTGAGGGTCAGCGGCACCGGCTCGCCGTCGGGGCCGGCCATCGACGTCGACACCGACAGGTCGCTCAGATCGAGCGTGGCCACCACCGGCGCCTTCGGATCGGCGAGCGCGGTCTCGACGTGCACCCGGCCCGAGGTCCACGCGCGCGTGTTCGGCGGCAGGCCGAGCGCGACGACGTCGACGAAGGTGTCGAGCTCGACCTGGTCCAGCTCGGCGGTGAGCTCGACCGGGTAGGGGGCGGTGGTGCCGATCGTGCCGTGGACGCCGACCCGGCCGTCGAGCAGGTGGAGGTCGACCTCGACCTTGCCGCCGCCGGTGCCGCGCACGGTCAGCTCGCCGTCGCCGAGGTGGGCCCGCTCGACCCAGGCGCGGGTGATGGCGATCGTGCCGGTCACCTCCGGCGCGGCGACCGTGCCGCCGAGGCGCAGCGCGTCGGTGTCGAGGTCGGCGCCGGCGGGCAGCGCGGTGCCGGCGAGCGCGGCGATCGCGGCGAGCGGCAGGCCGTGGATGCTGGCGGCGCCGCCGAGCCGCTGGCGCGCATCGATCGACGCCGCGAGGTCGAGGTCGCCGCCGGTCACCCGCCGCGCGCGCGCGAGCAGGCAGCGCCCGCCGGACCGCGCGACGTCGGTGCAGCCCTGGTAGACGCCGCTGGCGAAGGTGGGCGGCTCCTGCTTGCACGCGTTGGTCGCCGGGGTGGTGCGCGTCAACCAGACGCCGACATCGGCGTAGGCGTCGCCGGCGAGCGTGATGCGCGGCGAGCAGATCCAGCCGCTGGCGTCGAGGCCGCGCACGGTCGGCGTGCCGGTCAGGGTCAGGTTCGCCGACACCTTGCCGGTGAGGCCGGGCAGGTGATCGGGCAGCCGCGCGAGGTCGACGCCGCTGGCGGTGACCTTCACGTGGTCGAGCGTGGTCGTCGCGCCGAGGCGGACCCTGCCGCTGGCGTGCAGCGGGCCGCCCAGCCCGGGCGCGCTCGCGTCGAGGTCGATCGTGTCGCCCTCGTAGTGCACCTGGCCGCGCAGGCTGCCGATCATCGGCACGCCGTCGAGGCGCACGCCGGTGGCGTGGACGACCGGCGCATCGATGGTGCCGGTGATGTCGAAGTCGACGGAGCCGGAGGTCGGCCCGGCGCGCTTCGGCGGCGCGGGCGTCGGCGCGGCGGGCGTGCCGGCCGCCTGCGTCGGTGCCGGGGTCGGCTTCGAGGTCCCGGTCGGCGGGGCCTGGGCCGGGGCCGGGGCCGGTGTCTGCGGCCTCGGCGCC
>DASZXE010000855.1:0-3536 GCA_035546475.1 Kofleriaceae bacterium | reverse complement strand
CGGCGAATGGCGGCTGGTGGCCACCGCGCACAACCTCCGGAAGCTGATCGCCGCGGCGGCCTGAGCGGCCGGCCGCGGCCGCCCAGCCCGATCGTCGCCGACGTGGTCCGCGCCGAACCCTTACAGGGCCAGGCTCCTAGCAGTGCCGGCCGCGGATGCCGTCGGTCGCCTGCTGGACGTGAGCCTTGTCGGCGTCGGGACCGGCGACGCCGAGGTACGCCTTGTACGCGCGGCACGCCGCGCCCGCGTTGTTGAGCGCCGCCGAGTCCTGGATCTGACCGATGCGGAAGTAGGCCTCGGGGACCCAGTCGGCGCGCTTGCCGCCGGCGGCCTGCTCCTTGCCGGCCTTGTCGATCGCGCGCGACATCGTCGCGACCGCCGCCGCGGCGCGGTTCCCCTGCGCCTCGTAGAGCTGACCGAGCGTCCACAGCGACGACGCCGGCGGATCGCCATGCGCCGCCTTCTCGAGGTACTCGACCGCCTTGCCCTTGTCGCCGCGCGCGTTCATCGCCTCGCCGATGCCGGCGGCCAGGTCGGCGGTCGGCGTCAGATCGTACGCCCGCTTGAACGACACGATCGCCTCGTCGTGGTCGCCGCGCTGCATCTGCATCCGGCCGGCTGCCGCCCAGGCGTGGACCAGCTTCGGGTCGCGCTTCGTCGCCGCCTGGTACGCGGCCAGCGCCGCGTCGCGGGCGGCGGTGTCGTTCTTGTCGAGGAAGATCGCCTCGAGCGCCCGGCCGAGCCCGTCCTCGTACTGCGGGTCGTCCTCGGCGTCGACCGCCCTCTGCAGCTCGCGGCGGGCCTCGTCGAGCTTGGCGTCCGCGAGGAGCCCCTCGCCGACGAGGAAGTGGCCGGCCGCGCTGTTCGGGTCGGCCGCCAGGATCGCCGCGCCCTCCGCGCCCGCGTGCTGCTTGTCGCCGGTGCGCGCGAAGAACCGGCCCGCCCGCGTGCGCACCTCGAGCGAGATCTTCGCCGCCGTGTCGGGGGCGTCCTCGCCCGCCAGCAGCTCGGCGTAGGCGGCGCCGGCGTCCGCGTCGCGCCCGGCCGCCTCGTACGCGCGCGCGAGCGAGAGGCCGAGGTCGACGCGCGCCGGCGCCAGCTCGAACGCCCGCTTCAGCTCGTCGATGCCTTCACCGGCGCGCCCCGCCCGCTCCAGCACCTGCGACAGCTCGAAGTGCGCCTCGACGTCGTCGGGCCGCGCCGCCGTCGCGCTGCGCAGCCACTTCTCGGCGTCGGCGAGCCCGCCCGCCTCGAGGTAGGCGACGCCGAGGCTGATCGCCTTCGCCGGGTCCTTGCTCGCGGCGTCGGCGAGGCCGCCGAGCGCGGTCGTCGCCTGTTGCCGCCAGTGCGCCGCCTCGTCCGGCTTGCCGGCCTGGTCCGCGGCCGCCGCCAGGTTGCCCTCGAGCGTCGCCATCGCGATCGTCGGCGTGATGTCCCCCTCGCCGAGGATCTCCTTCGCCTTGCCGTAGGCCGCGATCGCGCCGTCGGCGTCGCCCGCCTTCGCCAGCCGCTGGCCGTCGAGCATCTCGACCTGCGCCCGCGGCCCCGCGCCGATCGGCGGCTTGCGGTCGCGCAGCGCCTGCAGCCGCTTGCCGGCCGACTCGAGCGCGCCGCTGCGGATGTCGACGTCGACCTTCACCAGGTTCGCCTCGATGTTCTCCGGCTCCACCGCCAGCGCGCGATCGATCCCGGTCGAGGCCTCGTCGGTCTTGCCGTCGCGCAGCTCGAGCGCCGCCGCGTCGACCATCGTGTCGACATCGTCGGGCACCAGCTCGAGCGCGTTGCGGTAGCGCTCGCGCGCGGCGTCGAGCCGCCCGGCCATGCGCGCGTCGTTGCCGGCCAGCCGCAGCGCCCACGCCCGCACCCGCGGGTCGACGCTCTCGATCTTCGGCCGGTGCAGGATCGCGAGCAGGTCCTTCTCCTCCTCGAGGAACTGGGCGGCCGGCATCGCCGCCGCGGCGCCGACCTGCGCGCCGACGTGGTCGGCGTCCTGCGCGATCACCGCCAGGAACTGCGTGCGCGCGTCGTCGAGGTCGCCCTTGCCGAGCAGCGCCTGCGCGTGGCCGTAGGTCGCCGCCAGCTTGCGCCCCGGCGACGCCGCCACCGCCTTGTCGAACGTCGCCGCCGCGTCGTCCCACCGCTCGGCCGCGAGCTGCGCCCAGCCGAGGTAGAGGAGCGCCTCGGGGTCGCCGGCGGCCAGCGGCGTCAGCCGCTCGATCGCCGCCTTCGCGTCGCCCTCGATCAGCTCGTCGATCGCCTCCGCCTTCGCGAGCGTCGGCCCGCGCGTCGACGTCTGGCGCGCCTGCTCGAGGAGGCTGCGCCCCGCCTTCACCCGCGCGTCCTTGTTGGTGCCCTGGTCGTAGTAGCCGGCGAGCTGCGCGAGCGCCGCCGTCGCGAGCGCCTCGCCGTGCTTCGGCGACCTCGACAGCACGTCCTTGGCGTCGGCGAGCGCGCGGCCCCACTGGTCGGCGAGCATGGCGCGGTGCGCGTCGCGCAGGCTGCGCTCCATCGCCGCGGCGCGCGCCTTCTTCGCCTGCCAGCGATCGTAGACGAGGTAGCCGCCCGAGCCGGCCAGCGCGAGCGCGAGCCCCGCGATCGCGGCGATCTTCTTCAGCTTGCGCCGCGACGGCCGCGGGGCCGGCTCCGGCTTCTGCAGCGCCGTGTGCTGCGAGGTCGACTCGCGGCGCGCGGGCTGCGCGAGGTCGAGCTCGCCGAGCGTCGAGCCCGCCGGCTTGCCGCGGACGTCGTCGGCCTCGCCGCCGGCGCCGTCGCCGCGGAACGAGACCACGCCGGTGCGGGTCGCCGGGATCGCGGGCATCGCGTCGGGGGCCGGCAGGTCGAGGCCGCTCAGGTTGTCGTCGCCGAGGTCGAGCGGCGGCGCCGCCGGACCCGCCGCGCCGGCGCCCGCGTCGGAGCCGGGCCGCGGCGCGCGCGACCGCTGCGCCTGCTCGTCCTCGAAGTCGCGCGGCACCGGCAGGTCGACCCCGCTCGCCGCGTAGCCGGGCTGCGGGAGATCGTCGAAGAAGCCTTTCGGCGCGGGCAGGTCGGGGCGGGCCGGGTTGGCGGCCTGGGGGAGATCGTCGAAGAAGCCCTTCGGCGCGGGCAGATCGGGGCGGGCCGGGTTGGCGGCCTGGGGAAGATCGTCGAAGAAGCCCTTCGGCGCCGGCAGGTCGGGGCGCGCCGGGTTCGCCGGCTGCGGGAGGTCGTCGAAGAAGCCCTTCGGCGCCGGCAGATCGGCGCCCGCATCGCGCGGCCGATCGGGCGCGGGCCGCGGCAGATCGTCGAAGAAGCCCTTGGGCGCGGGCAGGTCCGTCACGCCGGGCGGCTGCGCCTGGGGCTGCGACGGCTGCCCCGCGGGCGCCTGCGCCGCCGCCGTCGACGGCCGCTTCGGTGCCGGCAGGTCGCCGAGCGACGGTCCGCGCGCCGGCAGGTCGTCGAACAGGTCGCGCGCCGGTCCGCCGTACTTCGGCGCCGGCAGGTCGGGGATGTCGGGCGGCGCGCCGGGCTGCGACGGCGCCCGCGCCTGCGCCTGCCTC
>DASZXE010000854.1:0-3003 GCA_035546475.1 Kofleriaceae bacterium | reverse complement strand
CCGCCTCCACCGCCCCGACGACATCTCCGACCCTCACCGTCGCGCCCTCCTCGACCGCGCGCGCGGCGAGCACGCCCGCCGCCGGCGACGGCAACTGCACCGTGATCTTGTCCGTCTCGAGATCGACCACCGGCTCGTCGGCGGCCACCGCCTCCCCCACCTGCTTGAGCCAGCGCGCGACGACCGCCTCGGTGATCGACTCGCCGAGCGCGGGAACGACTAGATCGGCCATGGCGAACTCTACTTCCCCTCGAACGCGGCGTGGAAGATCTGCTCCTGCTCCATCACGTGCGCCTTGTGCGAGCCGGTCGCCGGGCTCGCGCTCTCGACCCGGCTCACCAGCCGCACCGCCCGCCCGAGCGTCCGCTCGAGCCGCGGCAGGATGAAGCACGCGGCGCCCATGTTCGACGGCTCGTCCTGCACCCAGGCGACGTCGGCCGGCGCCATCCCCGCCAGCACCGCCTCGACGTGCTCGCCGCGGTACGGGTAGAGCTGCTCGAACCGCACGATCGCCGTCTCGGCGTCCTTGCGCCGCCGCCGCTCCTCGGCGAGCTCGTAGTAGATCTTGCCGCTGCACAGGAGCAGCCGCTTCACCGCCGCCGGCTCGACCGCGCGGTCGGGCAGGAGCCGCTGGAACGTCCCCGCGGTCAGCTCGTCGAGCGTCGACGTCGCCGCCGGCAGGCGCAAGAGGCTCTTCGGCGTCATCACCACCAGCGGCTTGCGCCACGGTCGCTTCACCTGCCGGCGCAGCAGGTGGAACATCTGCGCCGGCGTCGTCGGCTGGCAGACCTGGATGTTGTCCTCGGCGCACTGCTGCAGGTAGCGCTCGAGCCGCGCGCTCGAGTGCTCCGGCCCCTGCCCCTCGTAGCCGTGCGGCAAGAGCAGCACCAGCCCCGACAGCCGCTTCCACTTGTCCTCGGTCGAGGTGATGAACTGATCGATGATGACCTGGGCGCCGTTGGCGAAGTCGCCGAACTGCGCCTCCCACATCACCAGCGCCTCGGGGAAGTCGAGCGAGTAGCCGAACTCGAAGCCGAGCACGGCCGCCTCCGACAGCGGCGAGTCGTGGATGCGGCAGGTCCCCTGGTCGGGGTGCAGCTCGCCGAGCAGCAGGTGCTCGGCGCCGGTCTTCATGTCGGCGACCATCGCGTGGCGGTGCGAGAACGTGCCGCGCGCGCAGTCCTGTCCGGTCAACCGGACATTGTGGCCTTCCCACAGGAGCGCGCCGTACGCGAGCAGCTCGCCCATGCCCCAGTCGAGCGGCCGCTCGCCGCGGCCCATCTGCGCGCGCTGCTCGAGGAGCCGCACGATCTTCGGGTGCGGCGTGAAGCCGGCCGGCACCCGCGTCGAGCGCTCGGCGATGACCCCGAGCAGCTCGCGCGTCATGCCGGTGTCGACGTCGGGCACCGCCGACGCCGGGCCGCCGACGTAGCCGCGCCAGAGGCCGGTGAGCGCCTGCGGCTTCGGCCGGATCTTCTCGGCCTTCGCGGCGCCGAGCTCGACCTCGAGCGCGCGCGTGCGGGCGGCACCGATCGCCGCGATGTCGTCGGCGGTGACCACGCCCTCGGCGAGCAGGCGCTTGCCGTACAGCTCGACGACCGACTCCTTGTGCTGGATGCGATCGTACATCACCGGCTGGGTGAAGCTCGGCTCGTCCATCTCGTTGTGGCCGTACTTGCGGTAGCAGTACAGGTCGATCACGACGTCGCTCGCGTACTGCGCGCGGTAGTCCATCGCCATCTCGACGACCTGCGCGCAGGCGTCGAGGTCGTCGCCGTTCACGTGCCAGATCGGGCACTGGATCATGTGGGCGACGTCGGTGCAGTACGGCGTCGACCGCTGCTCGATCGGCGACGCGGTGAAGCCGACCTGGTTGTTGACGACGATGTGGATGGTGCCGCCGGTGCGGTAGCCGGCGAGGTTGGTCAGGTTCAGCACCTCGGGGACCAGGCCCTGGCCGGCGAACGCGCCGTCGCCGTGGACGAGCACGCCCATCACCTTGTGGCGCTCGACGTCGTGGTGGCGCTTCTGCTTGGCGCGGACGCGGCCCATGACGACCGGGTCGACGGCCTCGAGGTGGCTCGGGTTGAACGCGAGCGACAGGTGCATCGCGTTGCCGAGCGGATCGACGCGGTCGCACGAGTAGCCGAGGTGGTACTTGACGTCGCCGCCGCCCGACATCGCCTCCGGCTCGATGTCCTCGAACTCGGCGAAGATGTCGCGCGCGCGCCGCTGCATGATCTGTTCGAGGGCGGTGAGCCGGCCGCGGTGGGCCATGCCGATCACCGCCTCGATCGCGCCGAGCCGCGCGCCGTGGGTGAGCACGAGGTCGAGCATCGGGATGAGCGCCTCGCTGCCCTCGAGGGAGAACCGCTTGGTGCCGGGGTACTTCACGTGGCAGAAGCGCTCGAACGTCTCGGCGTTGATGAGCTGCTCGAGGACGCGGCGGCGCACCACCGGCTCCGGCGGCCGGCCGCGCCGCGTCTCCATGCGCTGCGCGAGCCAGGTGCGGCGGTTCGGCGAGTCGATGTGGGCCTGCTCGAGGGCGAGCGTGCCGCAGTAGGTGTCGCGCAGGTGCTCGACGATCTGGCGCAGCGTGCCGTGCTCGAGCCCGTGGACGCCGGTCGGCGAGAGGTCGGTGTCGGCCATCGCCGGCGTGAAGCCCCAGGTGTGCGGATCGAGCTCCGAGACCTGCACGCGCTCGACGAGGCCGAGCGGATCGAGGTCGGCCGCGAGGTGGCCGCGGCTGCGGAAGGCGTTCACCAGCGGCCACACCGTCGGCGACGCGGTCACCGGCGCGAGCGTCACCGTGCCAGGGCGCGGGCCGCCGACATCGACGAGGGCGGCGAGCGGGCCGTCGACCTCCGCGCGGGCCGCCTGGCCGTTGCCATTGCCGTTCGCGCCGTTGCGGGGGCGCGCCACGGCCGCCGACGGGGCCGCGACCTCGACGACGATCGGCGACGCCGCGCGGGCGGTGCCGCCGGCGCCGTTGGCACTCGCGCC
>DASZXE010000853.1:0-6572 GCA_035546475.1 Kofleriaceae bacterium | reverse complement strand
CGAGCTCGCCAGGCCGGAGACGATCGACCTGGCCCTGGCGCAGGCGCGCGGCGCCATCGTCGCCGACCTCGCGCCGCCGATCGACGGCCGCGGCACCGGCGAGGCCGCGCTGGCGGCCGCGTGCGCGCGGGCCGGCGTGCGCCGCATCGTCTACGTGTCGTCGACCGGCGTCTACGCGCCGGCCGGCGGCGCCTGGGTCGACGAGGCGTTCCCGCTGGCGCCGATCACCGCCTCCGGCCGCGCGCGGGTCGCCGCCGAGGAGGCCCTCGCCGGCGGCCCGGTCCCGTGCGTGCGCCTGCGTGCCGCCGGCATCCACGGCCCCGGCCGCGGCGTGCTCGCGCGGCTCGCGACCGGCACCTACCGGCTGGTCGGCGACGGCGCGACCTACGTCAGCCGCATCCACGTCGACGACCTGGTCGCCTGCGTGCTCGCGGCCGGCGACGCCCACGCGCCCGGCCCGGTCTACAACGTCGCCGACGACGAGCCGTGCACCGCCCGCGAGCTCGCGCTCGACGCCTGCCTGCGCCTCGGCCTGCCGCCGCCGCCGTCGGTGGCGCTCGCCGACGTCGATCCCGAGGTCGCCGGCATGCTCACCGCCGATCGCCGCATCGACGCGCGCCGGATCAAGGACGAGCTCGGCGTCGCCTGGCGCCACCCGACGTGGCGCACGTCGCTGCCCTGACCGGATCGACGCGATCGACCGGCTCGGCCGCGAGGGCCCGCGCCTATCGGCAGCAGTCGCCGCGCTTGCGCCGCCGCACGCGCCACGCGCCGACGCCGACCAGCAGCACCACCGCCGCCACCGGCACCGCGCCCGCGCCCGAGGCATCGCAGCAGCCACCCGGCTCGCCCGGCGGCGGCTCCATCCCCGCGTCGACGCCGGCGTCGATCGGGATGCCGAACTGATCGCGCACCATCGGCCACTGCTGGACGTCGCAGTCGTCGTGCTGCACCGTGCCGGCCGGACACGCGAGCGGCCCCTTCAGCTCGACGAAGCGGAACACCTTCGTCCAGCCGGCCGCGTCCGCCGACCGGCCGATCGAGAAGTTGTCGGGATCCCAGTTGGCGCCGCACGAGAACAGCGTCCCCGCGCGATCGCCCATGCACTGCGCCTGCGGCGGGTTCGCCACCGGCGTGTACGTCATGCCGTCGTCGGTCGACCGGTAGGTGCCGTCGGTCTTCGTCGCGACCAGCACCTCCTGCCCGCGGATGACGACGTCGTTGATCGTGTCGCGGGTGGTCAGCACCGGCGCCCAGGTGCGCCCGCCGTCGGCCGACCGGTAGAGGATGTCGCCCTGCGGCGGCACCGCGCGCACCGATCGCAGGTAGAGGACGTCGGGCCGCGTGGGATCGACGGCCGACAGCAGCACGAGCGGGCTCGTCGCGAGCTGGAACGAGTCGACCGACAGGGTCTCCCACTGGCCGCCGGCGTCGTCGGTGCGGCGCAGGTGTACCTGCGGCGGGATCGGGTCGCCCTTGCCGTCGGTCTGCGAGACCTGGTAGCCGGTCACGTACACGCGCCGCGCGTCGGCCGGCGACACGAGCACGCTCTTCCACCAGATGACGCTCGACACCAGGCCGGTCGGCATGAACGTCTGCGCCGCGTCGATCGAGCGGAAGACGTCGTTGGTGCGGCCGCCCTCGGCGGTGACGACCCAGACCTCGCCGGTCGGCCCGACGTCGACGTCGTCGACCCACACGCCGGCGATCCGCCCGGGATCGCCCACCGGCAGCGACTCGGTCGCGGTGGTGAACGTGCAGCCGCCGTCGCGGCTCACCCGCAGGCCGTCGTAGGTGCTCGCGTAGATCGTGCCGTCGATCGCGATCCGGTAGTTCGGATCGAACGAGCCCTCGTAGCCGAGCGCCTTCTCGCAGACCCAGTAGAAGTGGCCGCCGTCGTCGTGGCTGACCAGGAGGCCGAAGGTGGTGCCGACGTACAGATCGTCGGCGTCGGCGGGCCGGAAGTTGACCGAGATGCTCGCCGGGAAGCGGCCGTTGGCCTGGGCCGCGCGGGGTCCGACCAGCGCGCCGGCGACCAGGCCGATCGCGGCCATCGGCACGATCAGCGAGCGCGACGAGAACATCGGGATCATCCTAGCAGCCTCGGCCGCGGCGGGCGGCGCCTCACGGCAACCCGGTCCTCGCCGCCGCTGACATGAGCGCGGCGCCGATCACACCGGCCGACGAACGCCCGCCCGAGCCGCCCGAGGAGGAGGAGGTCCGCGGTGACCGCCAGGATCAGCCCGAGAAATGCCAGGGTGTCGAAGACCCGACACACCCGCGCCAGCAGCCCGCGACCGCCGCCCCGCGTGTGCCGGGTGCAACTGGCGGATATCCGGCGCCGCCGGCGGAGGCAACGCCCGCGCGAGCCAGGAGGTCACACCAGGGACGTCCATGTCACCGGTCTTGCATGAAACGGAGGTACCCGGACGAGCCTCTAACGCCCACCGCTCCCGGGTGTCCAGCCGTACAGCCGATCGAGATCCCGGGTCTCGTCGTACGCCGGTGGGGCAACGTGACCGATCCTTGATACTTGGCCGCCTGACCCGGCAGTGGTAAGCAGCTAGCACCTCGGCAGAACCCCGTGGAAACCCTCACACTGTTTGCCCCCGTCATCGGCATCACCGCGCTGCTCGTCGCAGCGTTCGGCGTCTACTGCGTGATGTGCTGGGTGGGTCGGGCGCCCGATGTGGGCTCGGTGAAGAACAACGAGGTGTTCGGGCCGTTCATGGCCCGCTACATCCTGTGGCTCCTCGGCCCGGTCGAGGGCGCGCTGCGTGCGCTGAACGTGTCGCCGAACGCGATCACCGGCTGGTCGGTGGCGGCGTGCGCGGCCTCGGGCTTCGCGATCAGCCAGGGCCGCCTCGCGGCGGGCGCGTGGCTGTACGTGCTCGGCGGGCTGCTCGACATCCTCGACGGGCGTCTCGCCCGCGCGACCGGACGTCAGACCAAGGCGGGCGCGCTGTTCGACTCGGTCGCCGACCGGTGGGCGGAGCTGTTCGTCTTCACCGGCTACGCCTGGTACCTGCGCGAGACCACCTGGTTGCTGTCCGTCATGGGCGCGATCGCCGGCTCGATGATGGTCAGCTACACCCGCGCGCGCGGCGAGGGCCTCGGCGTCGAGCTGAAGGTCGGCGCGATGCAGCGCGCCGAGCGGATCGTGCTCGTCGTGCTGGGCACGCTCATCGCGTCGGCGCTCATCCGCAGCGGCGACGCCGAGGACGCCCCGATGGCCGCCGGCATCGCGCTGGCGACCTGCGGCGCGCTGTCGACCTGGACCGCGCTCGGCCGCTGGGTCGAGGGTTACCGCAAGCTCGCCGAGCGCGAGCCGCAGCCGCGGCGGGTCGAGGTCGTCGTGGCGGTGCGCGAGCCGGTCGCGCGGCGGGCCGAGGCGCCCGCCCGCAAGGCCAGTGACTCGCTGTCGATGACCCGCGAGACGACGATCTAGCCGTCCGGGCCGGCGTGAAGCTCGCGACCTGGAACGTCAACTCGATCCGCGCGCGGGAGGGCCGCGTGCGGGCGTGGCTCGAGCAGGCGCAGCCCGACATCGTCTGCCTGCAGGAGATCAAGGTCGAGGCGGCCGGGTTCCCGCTCGGGCTGTTCCGCGACCTCGGCTACCAGGTCGAGCTCGTCGGGCAGAAGTCGTACAACGGCGTCGCGATCGCGGCGAAGGGGGCGCTGACCGACGTCGAGGTCGGGCTCGGCGACGGCGTCGACGACAGCGAGGCGCGCTTCCTGGCGGCGACCGTCGACGGCGTGCGGGTCGTGTCGCTGTACGTGCCGAACGGCCAGGCGATCGGCAGCGACAAGTACGCCTACAAGCTGGCGTGGCTGGCGCGGCTGCGCGCGTGGCTCGATCGGCACGGCGATCCGGCGCTCGAGCTGGCGCTGTGCGGCGACTGGAACGTCGCGCCGGCGGACCTCGACGTCCACGATCCGGCGGCGTGGGCGGGCCACATCCACTGCTCGGAGCCGGAGCGCGCCGCGGTGGCGGCGGTGACCGCGTGGGGGCTGCGCGACGGCTTCCGCGCGGTGAACCCGGAGGCGCGCGCGTACTCGTGGTGGGACTACCGCGGCGTGGCCTTCTTCAAGGATCACGGGCTGCGCATCGACTACCTGCTGCTGAGCGCGCCGCTGGCGGCGCGGCTGATCGCGTGCACGATCGATCGCGAGGCGCGCAAGGGGCGCGACGCGTCGGACCACGCGCCGGTGATGGCGACGTTCCGCTGAGGCGGCGGTCGCCGTGACACCGCTGTTACCTCGCTCGCGGCAACCGCGGCCGGCCGTCGGTGTCTCGACGGTGACGCGCGGAATGCGCGCGGCCCGCCGCCGGTTGCAACCGGTAGATCCGCAGCCGTCGTCACCCGTAGGAACCACCATGCGCCAGCGAGATCGTGGACCGACCACCTTGTGGACCCTCATCGAGCGCCTGCAGCGCCGGCTGGAGGGCGAGGGCCTGGCCCGCGACGTCATCGACGCCGCGATCGTGCAGGCCGTTCGCCACGCCGTCGGCGGTCCGCTTCCCGGACAGGCCTGATCTACTCCTCGTCCAGTTCCTCGCACCGCGCGCGAGAATCAGGCCGCGCACGGCGGGGCCCGGCGGCGAGTGCCGCCGAAAGCAGGGTGGGGACCCCGCGGCTGTGCCCGCGGGGCGGGGCGGCACGCCCCGTGGAATCGACAGCGCGGCCAAGGGGCCGCGTTTTGGTTGCGGCCCCGTCGGCCGCGCTGAGCGTCCGCGCGGACGGCGGGGCGGCGAGAGCCGCAGGAGTTGCGGCGGGCGCACGGCGGCGCGCAGAACTGGCAATGGGAGGGTCGACGATCAGCCGACTTGGCCGCGCCCGGATCCTGCACCAGCCTTACAGGCATGCGGATCCAGCGGATCATGCTCGCCACCGATTTCTCTCCCCAGGCGCGGGTCGCCCTCGACTACGCGGTCGAGCTGTCGAAGCGGCTGGAGGTGCCGCTGCTCCTCCTGGCGGCCTTCCAGATCCCGATCTATCCGCTGCCCGAGGGCGTGATGCTCCGGACGACGGAGACGATCTCGCAACTGCTGGCGCAGACGTCGTCCGACCTGGCGACGGCGCGGCAGGTGGCGACCGACCTGGGGGCCCGCGACGTCGAGACGGTCGTCATCGAGGGCAGCCCGGCGGCGGAGATCGTGCGCATCGCCGCCGAGCGCAAGGTCGACATCATCGTGATGGGCTCGCACGGGCGCGGCGGGATCAGCCGCGCGATCCTCGGCTCGGTCGCCGACAAGGTGATGCGGACCGCGCACTGCCCGGTGATGATCGTCGCCCACGGCGTGTGAGCGCGGCGCGCCAGCCGCCGCGTCGGCCGCGGGGTTGACCAGAAGGCCCACCCTCTCGTCGATCGATCCGTCCCGAGGAGACCTCGGACCGATCTCGGTCAGAGCAGCCCGCGCCGGCGCTCAGCCGGTGCGCGGCAGATCCGCGAGCTGCTTCTTCGGATCGAGGTAGCTGGTCAGCTTGCCCTCGATGTACTCGGTCGCCTTCTTGCGCCAGAGGAAGCCGGGGTCCTCGCCCTTGAAGCGGACGCGGCCCGGCTCGACCTTCATCTCGCCCTCGATCTTCACCACCAGGTACTTGCCCGAGAAGCGGGCGCGATCGTCGTCGTGCCAGGTGACCTTGATGCCATGGCGGTTGTGCAGGTACTCGCCGAGGATCCGCAGGCGGGCGCGGGCGTCCTCGAGCGGCAAGCCGTGCTTGTGATCGATCTCCATCGCCGACCAATCTAGCAAAATGTCGGCGCGCGGTGACGTGCTGTCGACGAGCGCCGACGGTGGCGCGCGGTGGTACGACCTCTGGCGCGCGTGGCGGTCGTTCAGGGCGTGGCCTGGATGCCCTTGCTGGCGGCCTTGTCGAGCAGCGCGCGCTGCGGCTCGCTGAGCTTGGCCTCGCAGGCGCGGAGCTGGGCGGTGTCGGGGGCCGCGGCGAAGCAGGCGCGCGCTTCGGCGGACCACCTGTCCTCGCGGCAGGCGCGCACCATCGAGTCGCGCATCGGCGCGAGCAGCCCGGCGACGCCGCGCTTGTTCGCGGGGTCGACGTCGGTCGAGGCCGCGAGGTCGGCCTGCGCGAGCGTCATGAAGTTGGCGCCGACCGCGCCGCAGCTCGCGGCGTCGTGGTGGCGGTGGCAGCCGGCGGCGGCGCCGGCGACGAGGACGGCGGCGAGGACGGTGGCGAGGTCGCGGGCGCGCACGCTCCGGTTATCCGTGCTGCCGGCGGCGAAGTCAAAAGAAGTCGCGGCCGCGCGGGCGGCGGTCGCGCGCCGGCGGAGGCATGCCAGGATGCCGGCGTGACCACGTCGCGGACGACGGCGCTCGCGCTCGCGATGGTGCTCGCGCTCGCGTTCGCCGCCGTGCTGTCCGGCGGGCGGACCTTCGCGGACACCGGCTGGATCGGCGCGGTCGGCCCGGCGCGGGCGGCGGCCGGCCACGCGGTCGCGCGCGGCACCCTGCCCGGCTGGTGGGACGGCGCCGGGTTCGGCGTGCCGCTGGTCGCCGACGCGAGCCACGGCGCGCTCTATCCGCCGACCTGGCTGGCGGCGGCCGGGTC
>DASZXE010000852.1:0-2561 GCA_035546475.1 Kofleriaceae bacterium | reverse complement strand
GCCACCGCACCGCCGGGCGCACCCGCTACCTGCACGCCGTCGAGGCGCTCGGTCGCGCGCTGTCGAGGGCCGCCCCCCGCGGCAGCGACGCGGCGGCCGCCGCCGAGCTGGAGCAGAGCCTCGAGCGCGATCGCGCGCGGCTGCCGGAGGTCGCGGCGCGCGCCCGCCCGCGCGCCCTGCACGAGCCGTGGCGCGAGAAGCTCTGGTACATGGCCGCGCGGCTGCGCGCGACCCGCGACCGCGGCGACGACGCCTACGTCGACGCCCGCGACTACGAGGCCGACCTCGCGCTCCTCGATCGCACGCTCGCCGCCGCCGGCTTCGGCCGGGTCGCGCGCGCCCACCTGCGCGCGTGCGAGCGGCGCGTCGAGGTGTTCGGCTTCCACCTGGCGTCGCTCGACCTGCGCCAGCACTCGAGCGTGCACGAGCGGGTCGTCGGCGAGCTGCTGGCCGCCGGCGGGCGCGACGGCTACCGCGGCCTCGACGAGACCGGCCGCCGCGCGCTGCTCGGCGAGGTGCTCGCGCGCCCGCTGCCGCCGGTGTGGGACCGCGGCGCGCGCAGCCCGGAGGCGCAGGACCTGCTCGCGACGCTCGACGCCGCGGGGCTCGCCTGCCGCGAGCTGGGGCCGCGCGCGTGCGAGCGCTACGTCGTCAGCTTCACCAGCGACCTGTCGGATCTGCTCGAGGTCGTCTTCCTGGCGCGCGCGGCGGGGCTCGCGCCGGGCGAGCTGCGGCCGGTGCCGCTGCTCGAGCAGCTCGAGGACCTCCAGCGGGCGGGGGAGCTGGCCTCGGCGATGGTCGCTCACCCGCTCCTGCGCGACGAGCTGGGCGGCGAGCTGGAGGTGATGGTCGGCTACTCCGATTCGGGCAAGCAGGCCGGCTACCTGGCGTCGCAGGTGGCGCTGCGGCGCGCGCAGCTCGACCTCGCGGCGGCGGCGACGCAGGCGGGCGTCACGCTCACGGTCTTCCACGGGCGCGGCGGCGCGATCGGCCGCGGCGGCGGGCCGGCGGGCGAGGCGATCCGCGCGCAGCCGACCGCGGCGCTCGCCGGCCGCATGCGCGTGACCGAGCAGGGCGAGACGATCACGTCGCGCTACGGGCGGGCGGAGATCGCGCACCGCGATCTCGAGCTGACGCTGGCGGCGATCCTGCGCGCGGCGGCGGACGAGCGCGCGGCGGCGGCCCCCGCCTCGGCCGACTCGGGAGGCGAACGTGGCGCCGGCGAGACCGGTGACGACGCCGAGCATGGCGCCGTCCTCGAACAGGCGCTCGACGTCGGCGCGGCCGCCGCGTACGCGGCGTACCGCAAGCTCACCGCCGATCAGGACCGGCTCGCGCGCTACACGCTCGCCGCCACGCCGATCCGCCAGGTCGGCACGCTGCCGATCGGCTCGCGGCCCGCGTCGCGCAAGGCCGGCTTCTCGCTCGGCGACCTGCGCGCCATCCCGTGGGTCTTCTCGTGGAACCAGAACCGTCACGGCCTGCCCGGCTGGTTCGGGCTCGGCAGCGGCCTCGAGGCGATCGCCGCCGCGCTCGGGGCCGACGCGACCCGCTCGCTCGTCGCGCGCTCGCGCTTCCTGCGCAGCGTCGCCCACAACGCCGGCCTCGCGCTCGTCCGCGCCGACCTCGACGTGGCGCGTGCGTACGCCGCGCTCGCCGAGCCCGACGCCGCGGCGCTGTTCGCCATCATCGAGGACGAGCACGCCCGCACCCGCCGCGCGCTGCGCGAGCTGGCCGGCCCGGCGAGCGCTCGCGCGAGCGCTTCAACGATCGACGCGGGGGGGTCGGGGTCTGGCGTGGGGACCGGCGGCTGCGATCCTGCGGCGCCAGGCAGCAGCGAGCTGGCCGCGATGCCCGACACGTTCCTCGACGTGCTGCTCGGCGACCGGCCCTACCTCGCCGAGTCGGTGCGCCGCCGCAACCCGTACCTCGACGTGCTCAACCACGCGCAGGTCGAGCTGCTGCGCCGCCTGCGCGCGGCGGAGGCCGCCGGCGCGCCCGCCGACGATCCCGCGCGCATCGCCTCCGCGATCTTCACGACGATCAGCGGCCTCGCCGCCGGCCTGCAGACCGCCGGCTGAGCCGCCGCTCAGGAGGCGGCGCGGCCGTGGGCGAGCCGGGTGATCGCGCGCAGCACCTGCGACGCGTCCGTGCCGTACGCCCGCTGCACCACGTCGACCGCCGCGCCGAGGACGAGCGCCTTCGACGTCGCCTCGTACGTGTCGCTCGCGCAGCGGAGGACGTCGGCCTGGCAGAGGCCGAAGGTCGCGGCGCTGACCGCGCGCTCGGGCAGCCCGAGCTGGGCCATCGCGTCGTCGATCGTCCACGGCCGCGCCGCCGTGCGCGCGTGCTGCAGGATCGCCAGCTTCTCCGGCGAGTCGAGGTGGTACCAGAGCTGGCGCCGCACGTCGGCGGACAGGTCGTCGGGGCCGATCGCCGGCGGCGCCGACGAGATGATCCGCGAGCGCAGCGCGAGGGCCGCGATCGGGTGGTGCGGCCCGGCCGTGCTCGGTGCGCCGTGCGCGCACGCCACGTCGGGGCGCCGAGGCTCGGCGCGGACC
>DASZXE010000851.1:0-5210 GCA_035546475.1 Kofleriaceae bacterium | reverse complement strand
CGCCAGCCGGGCCGCGCTCGACGCCGAGCGCGCGCACGTCGACGAGCTCGAGCGGGCCCTCGCCGCGCGCCAGGCCCACGCGACCCGGCTCGACGGCGCCGAGTAGCGCGGGGCCGCGCCGCCTGCGGCCCGCCGCCCGATGAGGTACGCTGGCCCTGCTTCCGCATGGCGCTCGAGCACGTCGCCCACGGCCAGACCCGGTTCATGATCCCGGGCATCGCGCCCGACCCGCGCGGCGTCATCCTCGGCCGCTACGGGCTGCTGGTGTTCCCGACGCTCGAGGGCGTCGTGTCGTGGCTGCGCCTCTACTCGCACGAGGCGTCGCTCGACGAGCTGATGGCCGGCCTCGCGATCCAGCGGGTGCGCACGCCGCTGGCGAGCCGCGAGATGCTGCTGCGCATCCCGGCGATCTCGTCGTACACGACCGACCGCGCGGCGCGGCTCGCCCGGCTGGTCGGCGGCGCGATCTACACCGGCACCGCCAAGCACTTCGTCAAGTACCGCGACGATCGCTCGCCGCTCGGCTACGACGCCGTCGACGTCGGCGCGCTGCCGGCCGGCGCGGCGCTCATGATCCACGGCGACGACTT
This sequence comes from Kofleriaceae bacterium, assembly GCA_035546475.1. Classification (GTDB taxonomy): domain Bacteria; phylum Myxococcota_A; class Polyangia; order Haliangiales; family Haliangiaceae; genus UBA2376. The sequence continues at coordinate 4,620 of DASZXE010000851.1, read as the reverse complement.
CACCCAGAGCTACGTCGTCGAGGGCGAGCTGCCGCTGGCCAAGCTGCTGTTCCGCCTCTCGCTGCGGCAGGTGCCGGGCGCGCGCCGGCTGTCGGCCGAGCAGCGCGGCGAGCTGGTGCTGGCGGTCCAGCGCGGCCTCGGCGACGGCGTCATCCGCTACCTGTGGCGCAACAAGATCGACGGCGAGGTCGGGCTGGTCACGCCGCGCACGCGCGACACCGCGGCGGTCACCGGCGGCGATCGCAGCTACCTGCTCATGAAGGTGCGCGCGCTGCCCGAGCGCATCCTCGCCCTGCTCGTCGACACGCCGGGCATCGACGTCTTCGTGCCGCAGTCGCCGAACGTCGCGGTCGCGGTCGGCTGGACGCACCCGGTCGAGCTCGGCTCGTGCGCCTCGCTCCTGCCCGAGGACGCGTACCACCTGTTCTGGCCGGGCGACCGCGTCGACATCCTCGACGGGCCGCTCGCGCTGTCGCGGCTGGCCGACCTGACGAAGATCGAGCTGGCCGCCGAGCACGCCGGCGAGCCGACGTCGCGCGCGGTGGCGATGCCGGATCCGGTCGCGGTGCCGCTGCGGCTCGCGCCGTCGACGGGGCCGGTCCGCCGGGTGGCGGCGACGCTGGTGCCGCGCCACCAGACCGCGAGCCTGAAGCGGCTCGTCTACACGCTGCCGCCGGCCAGCCTGCGCGGGCTGCGCATCGCGGTGACGTCGCGCGGCACGCTGGTGGTGGCGACCGGCGAGCTCGACGTCATCCCGCTCGGCACGCTGCTCACCCGCCACGCCGGCGTGCTGATGCCGCTCGGCCTCGAGGTCGTGCCGCGGGTGTCGCCCGACGTGCTGGCGGCCGCGCTCGGCCACGGCCCCGGCGTCGTCACCGTGCTCACCGCCGACGGCCCGCCGTTCCAGCTCGCCGACGGCGACCTGCACACCCTCGAGCGGCGCGCGATCGCGAAGCTCGAGGCGGAGCCGGCCGAGATCCGCGACGTCGCGGTCACCGCCGCCGCCGATCCGACGGTGGTGAACGATCCGCTCGGCGGCTTCGCCCTGTGGGGCTTCCCGGCCGCCGAGCAGAAGCTGCTCGGCAGCGGCGGCGGCTCGTGAGGCATGGCCCGTCCTGACCCAGCGAGCGTGAGCGAGCGTTCCACCCTGACGCTGGGCGCTCGTGGTCGCGCGCGGTCTGGCTTCCTCCGCTGCTCCTCTCGCCGTCGCGCTCGCGGCCGGTCGATCCATGGCCCGTCCTGACCTGACGTCGTTCCTCGAGCGGTTCGTGCGGCCGCTCGTCGCCGGCGGCGACGTCCACGTCGGCAAGCCGCTCACCGCCGACGACGTCCAGCGCTTCGAGGACGAGCTGCCCCACGCGACGCTCGCGGCCGAGCAGGTCGACGACGCCCGCGCCGACGTCCTCTCGCTGCTGGTCGCGCGGCCGCCGCCGATGGTGCTCGGCCCCGACGAGCTCGCGCTGGCCGCCGCGCTGCACGACGCGCTGGTGCTCGCCCACCCCGACGCCGACGGCACGCTGGTGACCGATCGCATGCGCAAGAAGATCGCCGCGACCGCGCTCGCGCTCGCGTCGCAGCCGCCGACGCGCGATCGGTCGCGCGTGCTCGCGCGCCACGCGCTGCTGCACCACCTCTTCGATCTCGGCCGCGACGATCTGATGGTGAGCTGGTGGACGGGGCACGCGCGCTTCCTCGGCCAGAAGGCGCCCGCGCGGCTCACCACGTGGCGCACGGTGCGACGCGTGCGCGAGGAGGTCACCCGCGCCGGCTTCGACGAGCTCCTGGCGTCACCCGAGGTCGCGCCGGTCACCGCCGCGCTCGTCCGCCGCACGCCGCTGACGCAGCTCCTGTCGTCGCATCCCGCGGCGCCGCCGCTCCACTGGGAGGACGCCGCGTTCCTCCTGCGCGACGCCGAGCTGGCGCGCGCGATCGCCTACCACGTCGTCGGCAGCGCCGAGCCGCGCGTCGAGCTCGCCGCGCCGTCGCGGCTGGCGGCGGCGCTGGAGCCGATGCTCGAGCGCAACCCGCCGGCGGCCGACGTGCGGGTCGTGGTCGCGTTCCTCGTCCACCTCGCCGGGCTGGTCGCGATGGCGGAGAGCCTGGTGACCGAGCCGGCGGCCAAGAGCCCGGTCCTGACGGCGGCGCTCGGCGGCGGCGCCGGCCAGCGGCCGCGCGGGCTGGTGACGTTCTGCGCCTTGCCCGACGCGCTCGCGCAGTGCGCGCCGGCGCTCGCCCAGCCGCCCGGCCTCGACGGCGATCCGGTGTGGCTGCGCCGCTGGCAGGCGCACCGCGCGCAGGTGCAGGAGCTGGTCGGCGCGCCGCTCATCCACAGCCTCGCCGAGCGCCTCGCCCGCCACCTCGGCGGCCCGGTGCTGACGATCGAGGCGGAGCTGCCGCCCGAGGGCGCCACGCCCGAGGCGCCCCCGGTCGCGTAGGAGCCGGCGCCGGCGCGCGTGGCCGGAGGGTGGTTCCCCTGCAACCCCGCGTCGTTGCGTGGCCGCCCGGGCCTGTGCCGCGCGCGACGCCGTTGTATGCTCGGCTGCCCCTCGATGGTCACGCAGCCGCCCACCGCCAACGCCAAGGTCTTCGCCGTCGAGGTCGCGCGCGCCTCCGCGAGCGTCCAGGAGGTCGCCCGCATCCTGGGCGCCGCGTTCCTCGACAAGCAGGAGATCATCCGGCTCATGCTCGTGTCGGCGATCGCCGGCGAGCACATGGTGATCGTCGGGCCGCCCGGCACCGCGAAGAGCGCGATGGTCGGCATGTTCGCGCGCCTGCTCGACGCGCGTTACTTCGAGTACCTGCTGACCAGGTTCACGGAGCCGAACGAGCTGTTCGGCCCGGTCGACATCGCCGCCTTCCGCGAGGGCAAGTACACCCGCCGCACGGAGCACATGCTGCCGCAGGCGGAGATCGTCTTCCTCGACGAGATCTTCAAGTCGAGCTCGGCGATCCTGAACTCGCTCCTCCACGTCATCAACGAGCGCAAGTTCGCCAACGGCCCGGTCGTCACCCAGGTGCCGCTCATCTCCTTGTTCGCGGCGTCGAACGAGGTGCCGAACGACGACAGCCTGGCGGCGATGTTCGACCGCTTCCTCATCCGCGTGCTGTCGGACAATCTCGACAGCTACCACTTCGGCGAGCTGATGCAGCGAGGCATCGCGCTCGAGGTCGCGCGGATGACCGGGAAGGGCGACGAGCTGCGGCCGGTCCTGTCGGCGCGCGAGTTGCGCGCGGTGCAGGCGGCGTTCGACCGCTTCATGGTGTTCCCCGACGAGTTCCTCGCCAAGTACAAGGGGCTCATCTTCCAGATCCGCAGCGAGGGCATCAGCGTCAGTGACCGCCGCGCGGTGAAGCTGCTCAAGCTGTTCGCGGCGTCGGCCGTCTTCGACGGGCGCACGCAGGTGCACGACGGCGACTTCTTCGTGCTGCGCCACATCTGGAACAACCTCGATCAGGTCGAGCTGCTCGAGGAGATCGTCAATCCGGTGGTCGACGCCTTCTATCGCGACCGGCCGGCCGACCGCCGCTTCATCGGGCCGCAGGCGTCGCTCGACGACCTGCTGACCGAGCTGAACCTCATCCGCACGCTGCTCACGTCGGGGCCCGAGCTGTCGGACATCCAGATGTTCTCCCAGCTCAAGAACCTGTCGGAGATCAAGGCGGCGCTCACCGCGATGCCGGGCGACACCGCCGCCCGCATGGTGCGCGAGGTCGACCAGCTCCTCGAGACCGTCTTCGCCTCGTCCAAGTTCGGCCTCTGATCCCGATCGCACCGGCATGCCCATGACGACCCGCCGCAGCCGTCCGATGACCGCCCCGCCGCCGCCGAGCTCCGGCGCGTCCGCAGCCTCCGGCGCGTCCGCCCCGCCTGCGCCGGCGGTCGCCACGCTCCTGCGGGTCGCGATCTTCGACGACGTGGTGGCGGCCCGCGCCGAGCAGTTCCACATCCCCGGCCTCGAGGTGACCGTCTTCTCCGACGCCGACGGCGCGGCGACCGACTGCGCGGGCGACGGCTTCGACGTCGTCTTCATGGACTACGCGCTCGGCACCGGCCACAAGGACGGCCGCTCGGTGATCACCGAGCTGCGCGCCGCCGGCTTCCGCGGCCGCATCGTCGCCATCTCGAGCGACCCGACCGCCAACGCCGCGATGTGCGCCGCCGGCGCCGACGACCACCTCGCGTCGAAGGCCCACCTCCGCAGCTACCTCGTCCACCTCGGCGCCACCTTCGTCAAGCGCGCGTAGGCTGTCGGCGCGGGTGGTTGCGCGGGCGCGGGTCACATCCGGGCGCGCGGCGGCTCTGACTCCGTACGATGGCCGGGCTGCGCGCACACGAGAACGTCCTCGACGAGGAGCTCGGCCCGGACGAGGCGTGGCAGCCGCGGGGCGTGCCCGGCCGCACGACCTTGCCCCAGCGGCTGATGCCGCGGCCGCAGATCGTCTTCCGGGTCGCCGAGCCGGCGACCGCGGCGGCGCCAGCGGGGCGCAACGACAACGGGGTGGCGGCCGGCGCCGACGCCGCCGTCGACCGCGCCGCGGGCTCGACCGGCGCGCCGCTGCGCGGCGACCTGCGCGCGCGCTTCGAGTCGTCGCTCGGCGCGGACCTGTCGCGCGTGCGCG
>DASZXE010000850.1:0-16609 GCA_035546475.1 Kofleriaceae bacterium | reverse complement strand
GGCGGCAGGAGGCGGACGCCGTCGCGGACGTAGGCGGAGGAGGGGACGGCCTTGGCGAGCGACTTGCCGGCGGCGGCCGCGGCGGCGACGTCGCCGAAGGAGGACTTGCCGGCCAGGCCGAGCGCCGCGATCGAGACGGTCATCACCGGGAAGCGCCGCAGCACGCCCCAGCGGTCCTGGCCCTCGATGTAGCCGCGCCGCCGCTCCTCGCGATCGGAGTAGAGCGGGATCAGCCGGTCGAAGCGGGCGATCAGCTCCAGGCAGACCGCGTCGACCCGGCCGCCGTCGACGACCATCACGAAGTCGTCGCCGGCGATGTGGCCGATGAAGTCGCCCGGCCCGCCGAGCCGCTCGACGACCTCGCGCATGAGGTCGCCGGTCTGGCGGATGACGGCGTCGGCGCGCGCCAGCCCGAAGTAGTCGTTGAACGCCTTGAAGTTGTCGAGGTCGACGTACGCGCAGACCGCGCCGTGGTCGCCGGCCGCGATGCGCCCCTCGATCTCGGCGGCCACCGCGTCGGCGCCGGGGAGCTGCGTCGTCGGCGACGCGCCCAGCTCGCGCGTCGACCGCGCCAGCGCCTTGCCGACCCGCGCCACCAGCTCGACGGCGTCGAACGGCTTGACGACGTAGTCCTCGGCGCCCGAGCGGAAGGCGCGCACCTTGTCGGCGGTCTCGCCGCGCGCCGACAGGAAGATGATCGGCGTCAGCCCGGTCGCGTTGTCGGCGCGCAGCCGCTCGGCGGTGCGGAAGCCGTCGACCACCGGCATCATGACGTCGAGGAGGATGAGGTCGGGCCGGAACCGCCGCGCCTCGGTGAGCGCGGTCTCCGGCGTGCCGAGGTCGCGCACGTTGTAGCCGGCCTGCTGGAGGATCTCGACGCAGATCGCCCGCACCGCGCTGTCGTCGTCGACGACCAGGATGCGGCGCGCCTCGCGCCGCCCGGCCTCGACGAGCATGCGCGCGCAGACGTCCTGGAAGGCCGCCGGGTGGACCGGCCGCTCGAGGCACTCGTCGGCGCCGATCGCGACCAGCTCCGGGTGGCGGGCCGCCTCCGCCAGCACCAGCACCGCCAGCTTGCGGGTGTCCGGATCGTGCTCGAGGATCGCGAGCAGGGCCGTCGCGTCGGGCACCGCCGCCGACACGACCGCGAGGCCGAAGCTCTCGGCGCGCACCGCGGCCAGCGCCGCGTCGGCGTCGGCGGCGACCGTCACCTGGTGGCCGGCCGCCATGAGCAGGCCCTTGATCAGGTAGGCCGCGCGCGGATCGTCCTCGACGACCAGCGCGCGCACCGCGTCGGCGGCGACCACCCGGCCGAGCGCCGGCGGCGCGACGTGCCGGTCGCCGCGGCCGCCGCCCTGGGCCGGCAGCGTGAAGACGAACTGGGTGCCGGCCGCGCTCGACTCGACCCAGATGCGGCCGCCGTGCGCCTCGACGATCGCGCGCGAGCTGCCGAGCCCGAGGCCGGTGCCGATCACGCGCCGCCCGGCCGCCGTCGGCGCCGAGAAGATCCGCTCGCGCTCCGCCGCCGGCAGCGGCTCGCCATCGTTCCACACCGACACGCCGACGGCGTCGGTGACCGCCGGCGGCCCGAACACCTCGACGTCGACGCGGCCGCCGACCGCCGCGAACTTGATCGAGTTCGACAAGAGGTTCCCGAGCACGCGGGCGAGCTTGTCGGGATCGCCGGTGAGCTCGACGTCGTCGACGGCGGTCTGGACGTCGAGCCGCACGCCCTTGGCCCGCGCCGGCTCGGCGTAGCGGGCGACGACGTCGCGGACGAGCCGGCCGATCGCCATCGGCACCCGCTGCACGGTGACCGCCTCGTCGTCGGCGACCCGCTTCTCGACCAGCCGGTCGACGATGTGGCCGATGCGGGTCGCCGCGTCCTTCGCCATGTCGACGTAGCGGATCTGCTTGTCGTTCAGCTCGCCCGCGTAGCCGGACCGCACGATGTCGAGCGCGCCCGCGATCGAGGCGAGCGGCGTGCGCAGCTCGTGGACGATCGCCGGCAGCGCCTCGCTGCCGGGCGCGCGCTCGCGGCCGAGGTCGCGCAGCACCACGACCGCGCCGACCGTCGCGCCGCCCTCGACCAGCGGGCTCACGATCGAGTGCAGCGTGCGGCCGCCGATGCGGACCTGCTCGCGGATCGGCCCGCCGTCGTCGGCGGCGATCAGGTCGAACGGGTAGAAGCCGGTGCGCTCGCTCAGCAGCCGCGTGGTCAGCGGCTCGTCGCCGAGGCCGAGCATCGCGCGCGCGGCGGCGTTCGCCAGCACCGCGCCGGTGCGGGTGTCGGCGATGAGCACGCCGTCCGCCATCGCCTCGAAGGCGCTGGCAAGCTGGTCGGCCGTCGACATCAGCCGACAGGATACCCGACCGGCCGCACGCGGACAGGCTGGCTCCGCGCGTCCCGCACGTGCCGCCCGTCCCGCCGCCTCGGGCGCGTTCAGGGCCCGGTCTGCGTGTAGGTCAGCGTGTACGGCCCCTGCACCGTCCGGGTCGCGCCGACCACCTGGACCAGGTACATGCCGGCCGGCAGCGACGACTGCGGGCAGCGGGTGCCGCCCGGGCACATGACCTCCTCGGTGTCGGTCGCCGTCTTCGAGTCGTCGTACGCCATCGCGCCGTCGCCCGACAGGAGCCGCAGGTCGAGGTCGCCGGCGCCGCCGCGGTTGTCGAACTCGATCTTCACGGAGATCGTCTGATCCGCCTCGACGGTGATCCGGAAGTAGTCGCTCTCGCCGGCGGCGCAGATCGCGGCCATGAGCTGGCCGGGCTGGATGTCGGTCGGCGTCGACGGATCGTCGTTCGGCTCGAACGCCGCGCACTGGGCGTCGGTCACCGGCGCGTCGGTCGGCGCCGCGTCGGGCAACGGCGAGAAGTCGAGGACGAGCGAGCACCCGCCCAGCGGGGCCGCGAGCAGCGCGGCGAGCATTATCCGTCGGACGAGGCGCTCCCCGCGCGCAAGGACCATGGACAAAAGCCTACACTGGGCCGACCGCCCTTGTCCTCGTACCAACCCAGGCTCCGACCTCACCTCCACGTCGACGGCGATCGCCTCGTCGACACGCTGCTCGATCGCCGCTTCCCGCTCCAGGGGACGGTGGCGGCGCTCGCCCCGATGCTCGACGGCGAGCGGAGCTGGGACGCGATCCGCGCCGCGCTCGCCGCCGACGGCTTCGAGGAGGACGACATCGCGTCGTCCCTGCGCGGGCTCTACTGCCTCGGCTTCGTCGAGGGCTCGGGCGACGCGCTCGCCGCCCGCCTCGAGGCCGTGGTCTGCCGCACGATCCAGGTGCCGACGTCGCTGATGGAGGGCGCGCGGTTCGCCTGCCAGGGCTCCGGCGGCTGCTGCACCGGCTACGCGATCGGCCCGCTCACCGAGGCGGACGTCACCCGCATCGAGGCGCTCGACCTCGCGGCCGCGTTCCCGCACCTGTCGGCGCCGTGGTTCGACGAGATCGAGGGCAGCCACTACCTCCGCCGCGTCCACAGCCACTGCGTCTTCCTCGCCGACGACCGCCGGTGCGGCCTCCACGCCGCGTTCGGCCCCGACTCGAAGCCGGCCCTGTGCCGCCTCTATCCGCTCGACTCGTTCGCCACCGTCGAGGGCATCCGGATCGTCGATCGCGGCACCTGCGCGTCGTTCGGCGTCAGCGCCCGCAAGGGGCTGCCGCTCGCCGACGATCTCGACCGGGTCCGCCCGCTCCTCGACGCGCCGATGCTCCACCACCCGCTCGTCCACGTCGACGGTCGGCCGTGGGACTACGGCCTCTTCCTCCGCTTCACGACCGCGGCGACCGATCTCGTCAAGCGGCGGGTCTCGACCGCCACCCACACGCTCGCGGCGCTCGGCCGGCTGCTCGGCGCGCTCGCCCGCGCGGTGCACGCGTGCCCGCTCGAGCCCGGCCAGCCCGACGGCGTCGTCGACGCGACGCTCGTCCCCGACGACGACGGCCGCTGGTACGAGCCGGACCCGCAGGCCGAGGCGTCCGGCCTCCGCCGGCTGGCGGTGCTGCTCGGCGAGCTGACGCCGGCGATGGCGCAGGCCGCCGAGGACCGCGTCTCGGCGGCGGCGGTCAGCCGCTTCCGCGACATGATCGCGCTGCTCGAGCACGCCAGCGAGCGGATCGAGGTCCACGACGGCGCCGCGCCCGAGGTCGTCCACGCCGACGACGTCGACGACGCGCTGCGCATCTCGCTGCGCCAGCAGCTCTTCGGCCGCAACGTCGTGCTGCAGCACCACGCCGGCACCGGCCTCGTGCGCATCGGCCTCGTCCAGTTGCTCGCGCTGGCCGGGGCCCGGCTCGACGCCGGCGCGCGCCCGCTGACCGCCGCCGATCTCTCCCGCGGCCACCACGCCGCGATGCGGGTCTTCGAGTCGGGGTCGCTGAACGCGCTCCTCCTCCGCCACGAGGCGCGCTGGCGCGAGCTCGTCGCCGGCATCGCCGCCGCGGGCCGCATCGTCTCGGCCTAGCCAGCGCTTGCGCGAGCGTTCAACCGTGGGCTCGGGGTGTTCGGGGTCTCGTGTGGGAGTGCGGGTCTGCGTCCCTGCAGCGCAGCCAGCAGCGAGCGGGCCGCAAGGTCCTGGACGTTCCCGGCCGCGCTCGCGATCGCCAGCGATCGCGAGGGGTTACGAGCTTGACCGGTCAGCGTTTGGCCGGTACGGTCCGCCGCGGCCCGCGGCGCGGGCCGAACCCGCCCATGTACTTCCAGGATCTGATCTTCGAGCTCCAGCGCTTCTGGGCCGAGCACGGCTGCGTCATCGAGCAGCCGGTCGACGTCGAGGTCGGCGCTGGTACCTTCCATCCCGCCACGTTCCTGCGCGTGCTCGGTCCCGAGCCGTGGAACGCCGCCTTCGCCCAGTTCTGCCGCCGCCCCGGCGACGGCCGCTACGGCGACAACCCCAACCGGCTGGGCGGCTACTACCAGTTCCAGGTCGGCCTCAAGCCATCGCCGCCCGACGTGCAGGAGCTCTACCTCGAGTCGCTGCGCCGCATCGGCCTCGATCCGCGCGACCACGACCTCCGCTTCGTCGAGGACGACTGGGAGTCGCCGACGCTCGGCGCGTGGGGCCTCGGCTGGGAGGTCTGGGCCGACGGGATGGAGGTGACCCAGTTCACCTACTTCCAGCAGGCCGGCGGCATCGATCTGCTGCCGGTGACCGCCGAGCTCACCTACGGGCTCGAGCGGCTCGCCATGTACCTGCAGAACGTCGACAGCATCTTCGACATCAAGTGGGACCGGCGGGTCACCTACCGGCAGATCCGCCACCCGTGGGAGGTCGAGTACTCGCACTACCACTTCGAGGAGGTGGAGCCGGCGATCTTCTTCCGCCGCTTCGACGAGCACGAGGCCGAGTGCGTGCGGCTGCTCGGCCGCGGCCTCACGCTGCCGGCGTACGAGCAGTGCATGAAGTCGTCGCACGCGTTCAACATGCTCGACGCCCGCGGGGCGATCAGCGTCACCGAGCGCCAGCGGTTCATCGGCCGCGTCCGCAAGATGGCGAAGGAGTGCGCCGAGGCGTACGTGCGGTCGCGCGCGAAGCTCGGCTTCCCGCTGCTCGCCCCGGGCGAGCAGGCGCCGGCGCGCGACGCGTTCGACGCGGTGATCGATCGAGAGAGCGGGGGCGGCGTGAATGCCGCCGCGCTGGCCGCCGCCCGCGCGGTCTCGCCGCTGCTCGTGCCCGCCCGCGCGGCGACGCAGGAGGCCCGCCATGGCTGATCGCGAGCTCGTCTTCGAGATCGGCAGCGAGGAGATCCCCGCGCGCATGCTGGCGCGCGCCGTCGCCGAGCTGCCCGGCCTGGCCCGCGCGCGCCTCGACGCGGCCCGCCTGCCGTTCCGCGACGTCGTCGCGCTCGGCACGCCGCGCCGGCTGACGCTGGTGGTGCGCGGCCTCGCCGAGCGGCAGCCCGACCTGCGCGAGCGGGTCGTCGGCCCGCCCGCCGGCGCCGCGTTCGCCGCCGACGGCTCGCCGACCCGGGCGGCGCTCGGCTTCGCCGCCAAGAACGGCGTCGATCCGTCGACGCTCGAGCGCGGCCCCGTCGAGGGCAAGAAGGGGGACTACGTCATCGCCACCCGCTTCGTCGCCGGCCAGGCGACGGCCGAGGTGCTGCCGGCGCTGCTGGCCGGCCTGTGCGCGGCGCTGCCGTGGCCCAAGGCGATGCGCTGGGGCTGGTCCGAGGTCGGCTTCGTCCGCCCGGTCCACTGGCTGGTCGCGCTGTGGGGCGACGAGGTGGTGCCGGTCGCCTGGGCCGGACTGTCCGCCGGCCGGACGACCCGCGGCCACCGCTTCCTCGCGCCCGCCCCGCTCGAGCTGGCGCGCGCCGAGGAGTACGCCCACCGCCTGCGCGAGGCGTTCGTCATCGTCGACCCCGCCGCGCGCAAGGAGATGATCGCCGCCGAGCTGGCGCGCGTCGAGCGCGAGACCGGCGACCGCGTCCGCCCCGACGCCGGCCTGCTCGACGAGGTCACCGGCCTCTGCGAGTACCCGGTCGCCGTCTGGGGCGAGTTCGACCGCGCGTTCCTGCAGGTGCCGGAGGAGGCGCTGGTCACCGCGATGCGCAACCACCAGCGCTACTTCGCGATGGAGACCGCCGACGGCGGGGCGGCCCCATCGCTGGCGAACCGCTTCGTCACCATCGCCGGCACGGTCACCCGCGACGTCGCCGTCGTGCGCGCCGGCAACGAGCGCGTGCTCGCGTCGCGGCTGTCGGACGCCCGCTTCTTCTTCACCGAGGACCTCCGCAGGGACCTCGACGGCCTGAAGACGCGGCTGCACGAGGTCGTCTTCCAGGCCAAGCTCGGCGCCGCCCGCTCGACCGGCGACAAGGTCGACCGGATCGTCGGTATCGTCGAGGGCCTGCGCCGCCACGTCGGCAGCGACGCCGACGTCGACATCGCCGCGCGCGCCGCCCAGCTCTGCAAGAGCGACCTGCTCACCGGCATGGTCGGCGAGTTCCCCGAGCTGCAGGGGATCATGGGCAAGCACTACGCGCGCCACCAGCTCGCCGAGGAGCCGGCCTGGCACGACCGCCGCGAGGCCGTCGCGCTCGCCATCGAGGAGCACTACATGCCGCGCGGCGCCGGCCAGGCGCTGCCGTCGACGATCGCCGGCGCGCTGGTCGGCATCGCCGATCGCATCGACACCCTGGTCGGCTGCTTCGGCACCGGCCTCGAGCCGACCGGCTCGGCGGATCCGTACGGTCTGCGCCGCGCCGCCAACGCGATCCTCGCCGTCGACCTCGACCTCGGCCCGGGCGGCGCCCGCCACGAGACGCTCGGCAAGGGCCGCGGCTTCCCGATCTCGCTCGACCTGCTGATCGAGCTCGCGGCCCACCAGTTCTCCGGCAAGGTCGAGATCACCGACACCGACTGCGGCGAGCTGCGCGAGTTCTTCCGCGGCCGCCTGCGCACGCTCTTGCTCGACGAGGGGCTGGCGGCCGCCGACGTCGACGCGGCGCTCGGCGTCGACTTCGACGACGTCTGCGACGCCCGGCTGCGCGCCCGCGCGCTCGCCGCGGTGCCGGCGGGCGCCCGCGAGGTCTTCAAGCGGATCGCCAACATCCTCGACGACGCCCACGGCAAGGGGCTGTCGATCCCCGAGGACGTCCACGCCGATCGCTTCGTCGCCGAGATCGAGCACCGCCTGTGGAGCGCGCGCACCGCGGTCCAGGACCGCCTCGACCTCGCGCGCGGCAACGGCGCCTACCGCGACATGTTCGCGATCCTCGTCGAGCTCCAGCCGACGGTGGCCGCGTTCTTCGACAAGGGTGGAGTCATGGTCATGGATCCCGATCCGGCGCTCCGCGACAACCGGCTGGCGCTGCTCGCCCGCGTGCTGCAACCGTTCGCGGCGATCGCCGACTTCCGGCTGGCGGCGGCGCCGGCGGCGTCCGCGGCGCCCGCGGTGGGAGGCGCGTCGTGACCGCCGCCGGCGACGGCGGGACGCGCCTGGTCTACCGCTTCGGCGGCGGCCGGGCCGACGGCGGCACGCACGACAAGGCGCTCCTCGGCGGCAAGGGGGCGAACCTGTCGGAGATGGTGCGGCTCGGGCTGCCCGTCCCGCCCGGCTTCGTCATCACGACCGAGGTCTGCCGGCAGGTGAGCCGCGCGCTCGCCGACGCCGGCCGCGACGTCGGCGCCGGCTGGGCCGGCTGGCCCGCGGGCCTGGCCGACGCCGTCGACGCCGCGATCGGCGCCGTCGAGGCCGGGGTCGACGCCGGCTTCGGCGACGCGACCCGTCCGCTGCTCGTCTCGGTCCGCTCCGGCGCGCCGGTGTCGATGCCCGGCATGATGGACACCATCCTCAACCTCGGCCTCAACGCGACGACGGTCGCCGGCCTCGCCGCCCGCACCGGCGACGCCCGCTTCGCCTGGGACTGCTACCGCCGCTTCCTCGCCATGTACGGCGACGTCGTCCTCGGCGTCGCCGCCGCCGACGAGCACGCCGACTCGCCGTTCGAGCAGGCGCTGCACGACGTCATGCACGCGCGCGGCGCCGGCCGCGAGGCGGACCTGACGCCCGCCGACCTCGAGGGCCTCTGCACGCGCTACCGCGAGGTCATCCGCGAGGCGACCGGCCACGACTTCCCCGACGACGTCCGCGCCCAGCTCTGGGGCGCGATCGCCGCGGTCTTCCGGTCGTGGGACAACCCGCGCGCCGACGTCTACCGCCGCATGAACGGCATCGACGCCCACATGGGCACCGCGGTCACCGTGCAGGCGATGGTGTTCGGCAACGCCGGCGACGACTGCGCGACCGGCGTCGCCTTCTCGCGCGACCCGTCGACCGGCGTCAACGAGCTGTACGGCGAGTTCCTGGTCAACGCCCAGGGCGAGGACGTGGTCGCCGGCGTGCGCACGCCCGAGCCGATCGCCGGCATGGCCAAGACGTTCCCCGAGGCGCACGCCGCCCTCGTCGACGTCTGCCGCCGCCTCGAGCACCACCACAAGGACGTCCAGGACCTCGAGTTCACCATCCAGCACCGCCGGCTGTGGATGCTGCAGTCGCGCACCGGCAAGCGCACCGGCCGCGCGATGATCAAGATCGCGGTCGACCTCGTCCACGAGGGGATCATCGACGAGCCGACCGCGATCCTCCGCATCGATCCGGCCAAGCTCGACGAGCTGCTCCACCCGGCGATCGATCCGGCCCGCCGGCCGCCGTCGATCGGCAAGGGCCTGCCGGCGTCGCCGGGCGCGGTCATCGGCGAGGTCGTCTTCACCGCCGCCGCGGCCGCCACCGCCGCCGCCAAGGGCACCCGCGTCATCCTGGTCCGCACCGAGACGTCGCCCGAGGACATCGCCGGCATGAAGGCGGCGGTCGGCATCCTGACCGCCCGCGGCGGCATGACCTCGCACGCGGCGGTCGTCGCCCGCGGCATGGGCACGCCGTGCATCACCGGCTGCAGCGCGCTCCGCGTCGACGGCGCGCGCGGCCGGGCGACCCTCGTCGGCAAGGCCGGCGCGCCGGACGTGACGCTCGAGGCCGGCGACGTCATCACCATCGACGGCTCGACCGGCGAGGTGTTCGTCGGCCCTGCGCCGCTCGCCCCCGCCGCGCTGTCGGCCGAGCTCGCCGAGCTGATGACCTGGGTCGACCGCACCCGCCGGTTGCGGGTCCGCACCAACGCCGACACCGCCGCCGACGCGCGGCAGGCGCGCGCGTTCGGCGCCGAGGGCATCGGCCTGTGCCGCACCGAGCACATGTTCTTCGCCCCCGACCGCATCCTCGCGGTCCGCGAGATGATCCTCGCCGCCGACCTGGCCGGCCGCCGCGCCGCGCTCGCCCGGATCCTGCCGATGCAGGAGGGCGACTTCCTCGCCATCTTCCGCGAGATGGACGGCCTGCCGGTCACCATCCGGCTCCTCGATCCGCCGCTGCACGAGTTCCTGCCGCACGGCGACAAGCAGATCGCCCAGGTCGCCGCCGATCTCGGCCGGCCGCCGGCGGTGATCGCCGCCAAGGTCGCCGAGCTGACCGAGGCCAACCCGATGCTCGGCCACCGCGGCTGCCGGCTCGCGATCACCTTCCCGGAGATCTACGAGACGCAGGCGCGCGCGATCGCCCAGGCCGCGGTCGCCGCGGTGCAGGCGGGCGTCGACGTCCACCCGGAGATCATGATCCCGTTCGTGATCCTGCCCGCCGAGCTGGCCCGCCTGCGCGCGCTGGTCGAGGCGGAGGTCGACCGGGTGCTGGCCGCCGCCGGCGTCGCGATCCCGTACACGGTCGGCACCATGATCGAGCTGCCGCGCGCCTGCCTGGTCGCCGACCAGATCGCCGCCCACGCCGACTTCTTCTCGTTCGGCACCAACGACCTGACCCAGGCGACGCTCGGCATGTCGCGCGACGACGTCGCCAGCTTCCTGCCCGCCTACCTGCAGGCCGATCTGCTCGCCCGCGACCCGTTCGCCAGCCTCGACGAGGCGGGCGTGGGCCAGCTCGTGTCGCTGGCGACCACCCGCGGCCGGGCGACCAGGCCGGGCCTCAAGGTCGGCGTCTGCGGCGAGCACGGCGGCGACCCGGCCTCGGTCGGGCACTTCCACCGCTACGGGCTCGACTACGTCTCGTGCTCGCCGTTCCGGGTGCCGATCGCGCGGGTCGCGGCGGCGCGGGCGGCGCTGGAGGGTCGTTCATGAACCAGGTCGTGACGCGACGCACGTCGCCCGCCCCGGCCTCCACTTCGGTGGGGGAGGCAACCGGGGCCGGCGCCCGGTGGTCCAAGCTCTCCGCCATGGTCTCTCGCCGCGCGCTGGCGGCGGCCGCCCTCGGGCTGGCCGCCGGGTCGATCGGAGGCTGCACCGCCTCCTCCGAGGAGGTCCGCCCCCCGGCCGACCAGATCTTCTTTCCCACCGGCATCGCGCTCACGCCCGACGAGGGGACGCTGTTCGTCACCTCGGCGAACTCGGACCTCCGCTACGACTCCGCCACCATCACCTCGTTCTCGACCGCCGAGATCGGCGCCACCGTCGAGGCCTGGCGCGCGAGCCGGACGACCCCGAACGGCTGCGCCGCCGATCAGAACGCGCTCGAGACGCTCGAGTGCGACGAGGGGGTCTTCCTCCACGACGCCAGCGGCGCGGCCCGGCCCGGCGCCGCGGTGCGGGTCGGCAACTTCCCGAGCGCGCTCGCGGTGCAGGACACCGGCAACGGCAACGCCCGCCTCATCGTGCCGGTCCGCGGCGACCCGTCGATCACCTGGATCGACTGGGACAACACCTCGCGGACGCTGTCGTGCGGCGGCGGCGAGGGCCTGCCGCTGTGCGACGACGCCCACCGGCTGACCCGCGTCCGCGACGACGACGACCTGCCCGCGATCGCCGACGAGCCGTACGGCGTGTTCGCCGACTCCGCGCAGGAGTTCGCGATCGTCACCCACCTGACGTCGGGGACGATCACGCTGGTCGACTCGCCGAAGGCGGGCACGCCGCAGGTCACCGACGCGATCACCGGCCTGTTCGCCAACGACGCCGACGGCTTCCGCGGTGCGAGCGGGGTCGCCGGCAACGACGGCGTCGTCTACGTGACGGCGCACACCGACCCGCGCGTGCACATGGTGACGGTCGCCAGGCCGCCCGGCCAGACGCCGTTCCTGGTGCCGTCGAGCTACTTCTTCCTCGACGGCGTCGGCGGCATCGGCGGCGACTCCGGCGACTCGCGCGGCATCGCGTTCGGCCAGGGCGGCGACCGCGCCTACGTCGTCGTCCGCAACCCGCCGACCGTGCAGGCGTACGACACCAGCCCCGGCCCGCAGGGCAACCCGCGCAACCAGCTCCTCGCCGCCACCGATGTCTGCCGGCAGGCGTCGACGGTCGTCGTCGGCGACCTCGGCGGCGTGACCGGCGAGCGCGTGTTCGTGACCTGCTACGAGAGCGGCGAGCTCTACATCCTCGACGGCCGCCGCGGCCTCACCGTCGAGAACGTGGCGCTGGTCGGCCGCGGCCCGTACGGGCTCGCCGTCGACCAGACGCGCAAGCTCGTCTACGTCTCCAACTTCCTCGAGGACAGCGTGGCCGTCGTCGACGTCGACCCGACGTCGCCGACCGCCGACCACGTGATCCTGCGCATCGGAGTCCGCCCGTGAACCGCGTCGTCGTCTCCCTCGGGGTCACCCTCGGGCGCCTCGCCGTGCTCGTCCTCGCCGCCGCGGCCGGCTCGTGCGGCACCTCGGGCGAGGCCAACCCGAACCTGCAGAACCTCGACCGGCCGACCGACATCGCCTTCAGTTGCTACGGCAAGCTGCGCATCACCAACGGCCAGCCCGCCGACGCGACCCAGCCGATCGAGTTCATCCCGCAGCCGCTCGAGTCGTGCCGCCTGCGGTCGCTCGCGCACGTCAACGTCGCGGACCCGCCGACCCCGGCGAAGTACCAGGACGTCCCCGCCGGGCAGGAGGACCTCACCAGCGACCAGTTCCTGAAGGCGCACGCCTGGTACGCGTTCATCCTGCAGTCGGTGCCCGGCACGGTCGCCGTCGCCGAGGCGCAGGTGAAGAAGCCCGACGAGGGCTACATCGCCGGCGAGATCGCGGTGCAGGACGCGACGCCGCTCACCCCCGGCAAGAACAGCCTGTCGGTCGGCAGCCTGCCGATCGCGATCGCCGGCGACGCCGCCGGCTGCCACATGATCACCGCCAACGCGGGGAGCTGCGACCTCTCGATCATCGACGCCGCGCGCGCGATCGAGCGGACCGACCCGGCGGTGCGCCAGCAGTCGGTGACCACGCCGAGCGGCGCGCCGGTGCTCGCCAAGCCGGCCGCGATGCTCGCCTCGGAGGAGATCGATCCGATCGGCGTCGAGTGCCCGGCCGATCCGACCGGCCTGGTCTACATCGCGTATCCGGACTGCCACGCGGTGGCGGCGGTGCGGCCGGCGACCGGCAAGGTGGAGGCGTCGATCCGCTTCGCCGACGACGGCACCGCCACCCTCGGCGACGGCGAGCTGTCGTGCCCGGCCGAGTGCCGCGGCGAGGCGGTCACCGACGGCGCGCGGCCGGTGACGCTCGACGTCGTCCGCGACGATCGGGTCGGCAACATCCGGCTCGCGATCGGCCTCGACAACCGGCCGGTCGTCACCGTCGTCGACCTCGATCCCACCTGGCTGCCGCACGCGGTCAAGCAGGTCGAGCTGACCGGCGACGTCGGCGTCACCGACATCGCCATCTCGCCGCAGATCGGCGTCGGCGGCAAGGGCCCCGACGACGACGCGCCCGGCACCGATCAGGCCCAGTTCGTCTACGGCGTCGCCACCGACGGCAGCGTGCGGGTCGCCGAGGTCTACGACACCGACACCGAGTGCGACACGCAGATCGATCCGCACTACCTGCTCGACACCGCCGACGCCGCCCAGCTCACCTGCATCCCGGTCGACGTGCCCGGCGGCCCGCCGCGGCGCGCCGGCGCCGAGGGGCCCGGCATCCGCATCCCCGGCGACGCGGTGCCGGTGTCGGTGAAGATCGTCCGCGCCGGCCTCGACAGCTCGCAGGCGGTCCAGGTCGATCCGCTGACGCTCATCGGCACGTTCGCGTTCGTCGGCCTGTCGAGCGGCGTCGTCGCGGTCGTCAACGTCGACGACGACAACTACGACGACCTCCAGCTCACCGCCAGCGATCCGTTCACCACGCAGCTCCCGCTCGCGATGCCGCACCAGCTCCGCGACAGCTACGCGGGCCGGTCCGATCGTGCCACGACGACCAAGGACAACGTCACCGGGCCCGTGTGCCTGAGCAACCCGGAGGACCCCGCCAAGGGGCCGCCGCGGGCGTCGGACCCGCCGACCCAGGTCATCCGCGCCGCCAGCATCTCCGTCGACAAGGCGGCGAGCCTGCCGTTCTTCCGCCAGGTCGACTGCATGGGCCTCGACGGCCGCTCGCCGGTGTCGGAGCTCAGCATCAACGCGCCCGACGACGTCCGCCTGGAGACCTACCCCGACTGGCGCGGCCTCAACTTCGACGAGGCCTGGTCCTTGACCTGGCAGGGCACGCTGTCGGGCGACACGACGTCGACGGCGATCGACGGCCCGGCGGTGCGCGAGGGCTACGTCGAGGTCGCCGGCGGCGGCATCAAGGTGCACGACGCCGCCCGGCCGTTCTGCGAGCTCGGCGTCGAGGACCGCGACACCGTGATCCTGCGCGGCTGCGATCCGAGCCGCGGCGACGCGCAGTGCGGGCCGGGCCAGACCTGCTACGTCCACCCGGACTCGACGCAGGCGTCGGGCGCGTGCCTGCCGAAGGATCAGCTCTCCGACCTGGTCGGCCCGTGCCGCGACTTCCTGATCTCGTCGAGGAAGTTCGCGGTCAAGCGCGCCTTCGCCGACAACCTCGAGCTGATCGAGCGGCGCAAGTCGCTGCGGACCACGCCGGTGACCGGCTGCACCTCGGCCGATCAGTGCCAGATGCTGGCGACCTACGAGGACAGCCTCAAGTCGGACGCCGACCCGGTCGACGACATGACGCCGGCCTCGACGCGCACCTTCGCGTGCGAGGTCGATCCGTCGCGGCCCGCGATCGGCGGCCAGGAGCTCAAGCGGTGCGTGCAGACCTGCACCGCGTCCGACCAGTGCGGCGCGGGCGGGCGGTGCTCGGGCGGCTACTGCATCGAGGCGCCGGTGCCGCCGCCGCAGTGCGTGGTCGGCGTCCAGCGCTACGAGCTGCAGGCGTCGGACGCGTTCGTGGTGCTCGGCAGCGTGAGCGGCTACCAGCACCCGATCACCGAGGACGCGGCGACCGGCCGCTGCGTGAAGGATCCGGACGCGAGCCCGCTCTTGCTCGGGCGCATCCCGCTGACCGCGCCGCCGTGCACGAGCGACGACCCCGGCAGCGTGACGCCGAACCCGTGCTCGACGCAGGTGCAGGAGACCGACGAGGAGCCGGTCTTCGCGGCGGGGAGCTGCCACCAGCCCGGCACCGAGATCCGGACCCGCACGGCGACGGCGATCCGCTTCCGCAACGCGGGGATGACGATCAACCTGGTCGACCCGACGTACCCGGGCGACGCGCGCTGCAACGGCGACCGCGGCGGCAGCCTGGTCGGCGTGCCGCGGGTCTACGACGGCTACCAGATCGGGTTCCACCAGATCGCCGGCTTCTCGACGGAGGCGGTGGCGAACCTGCGGGCCTCGTACCTGGCCCGGATGGTGGTGGGGCCGGACCGGGCGATCTGGGTCGTCGACGAGGGCGACGTGCTGAACACGCTCGTGAACGCGCGCGGCGGGATCTACCGGTTCACGTACGATCCGTCGCCGCTGGGCGGCGGCTACCTGATCCGGTAGCGGCCGGCGCGGGCGGGTAGTTTCTTGCCCCGCTGGCGTGGCTGCGCCAACGTCGGGCCATGGCCGCGCGCACCGCCGACTCGGAGCTCTACAAGGACAAGATCGAGGTTAGCCTCGACGGTCGCCAGATCTTCTACCTGTTCTTCGGCGGGGCGGTGGTGGCGTGCATGGTGTTCGTGCTGGGCGTGATGGTGGGGCGCCGGCTCGAGGCGCGCGCGCACGTCGACCGCGCGGCGGCGACGCGGGCGACGCACGACCCGCTGGCGGCGCTCGACCAGCTCTCGGCGGGGCGGGGCGACCTGACCTTCCCGCAGACGCTCGGCGGCCACGGCGCGGCGGCGGATGTCGACCGCGCGATCGCGGCGATGAGCGACAAGGGCAAGGCGGCGGGCGCGGGCGCGGGGTCTGCGGCGGCGGACAAGACGGCGGACAAGGCGGCCGACAAGACGGCCGACAAGGCGGCGGACAAGACGGCCGACAAGACGGCCGACAAGACGGCCGACAAGGCGGCCGACAAGACGGCCGACAAGACGGCGGACAAGGCGGCCGACAAGACCGCCGACAAGACGGCCGACAAGACCGCCGACAAGGCGGCTGACAAGGCGGCCGACAAGGCCGCCGCCGACAAGGCGGCCGCCGCCGACGACGACGCGAAGCCGGTCGACCACCCCGACAGCGGCGCGGTCGCCGGCAGCGGCAAGGGCAAGTTCACGCTCCAGCTCTCGGCGTTCCAGGACAAGGCCGAGGCCGAGTCGTTCCTCGGCCAGGTGAAGGCCGCCGGCTACAGCGCCTACCTGGTCGCCGCCGACGTCGACGGCGTCATGTACTACCGGGTCCGCGCCGGCACCTACGGCTCCTACGAGGACGCCGTCGCCGCCAAGGCCGAGTTCGAGAAGAAGGTCCCCAAGATCGCCTACGTGACGCGCCTGTAGCCGCGGTCCGGCGGCCGCGCGCCGTTGCGCAGCCTCGCCTTTCGCCCGTGTTCGCGATGCTCGTCCATCAGGCCTCGAGGAGCGGGTAACCATTGGTCGCGGCCCAACGAGACGTGGATCGCGCGACACGGTCGCGCCGGCCGGCCGAGGGATGTGGCCGAAAGCGGAGCCCCCCTGGGATCGATCGGACTCGCCGCGCCCTGACAGGGCGAAAGGCGAGTCAGAGGGGCGGCGTATAGAGGCGGGGAACGTGGCCAGACAGGCGCCTGCCGATACGCCGCTGATGCGGCAGTTCCTCGACGTCAAGGAGAGGTACCCGGACGCGATCGTGTTCTTCCGGCTCGGGGACTTCTACGAGATGTTCTTCGAGGACGCGACCGTCGCCGCCGGGCTGCTCGACCTGACGCTG
>DASZXE010000849.1:0-5672 GCA_035546475.1 Kofleriaceae bacterium | reverse complement strand
GACAAGGCACGACGACACACCACGTATGTCTGGAACTGGCAGCGGCCGGTCGAGAACGAGGCCCAGGCGGTCGACCACGGCCCGCACGGCCCGACGGCCGAACGGGCGCCGCACGGCATCATCGTGCCGTTCCCGGCGCCGAAGGAGCCGCCCGTCCTGACCGCCGACGCGCCCCGCGAGCGGGCGCAGCGCTAGCGCCGGCCGCGATCGCCGCCACGACGGCGGTTGCAACCCGCACGGGCGCCGTGGATCCATTGTGCCAATGCGCCTCGCGCCGAAGCTCGCCGCCCTCGTCCCCCTGCTCGCCCCCCTCCTCGCGCTCGGCTGCCATGGCGGCCACAGCGCCACCCCCGAGCCGGCGCCGCCCGCACCGCCCGCGGCCGACGGTGACACGGCCACCGGCGCCGGTGACGCGACCGCGTCGTCGGGCGACGATCGCCCGCACTACGCGAGCTTCGACCTCGACGACAACCGGCTGGTCCTCCCCGGCCCGATCGTCTTCTCGTCGGGCCACGAGCTCGACGAGGGCGCGAGCCAGAACGCGCTCTGGTTCATCCACGACTACCTCGACGCGAAGGACTACGTGACCCTCGTCCGCATCGAGGGCCACGGCGACGAGGCCGGCCAGGACGCGCTGATGGAGACCGGCGAGAAGGCGCTCGCGGTGGCGCGCTGGCTCGAGGCCCACGGCATCGACTGCCACCGGATGCTCGCCGCCGCGTTCGGCGACAGCAAGCCGATCGCGGACGCGTCGACGCCGGAGGGCCGCGCGCAGAACCGCCGCATCGAGGTGATCAACGCCGAGCTGCGCGGCGTCGCGATCGGCGGCATGCCGACCGACGGCTCGGCGCCGGCGGCGGTGCCGGTCTGCGACGAGTGAGCGGGCGGCGGATCCGGCCAGAGACGATCTCGATCCCATGCGCGCCTCCGCCCTGCTGCGCCTCCCCGACGGCCGCGAGGTCGAGGTCGGGCCGGGCGACCTGATCGGCCGCACGCCGAGCGCGGCGGCCGTCATCGACGACCCCCGCGTCTCCGAGGCGCACGCGTTCGTCAGCCTGCGCCACGGCGAGCTGCACCTGCTGTCGTTGCGGCGGCTGCTGGTGATCGGCGGCAAGGCGGTCAACCACGCCGTGCTGCGGCCGGGGCTGGTGGTCGTGATCGCCGACGAGCTGCGGCTCACCGTCGTCGAGGTCGTCACGCCGTCGGAGGTGCTCGGCATCCACGCGTGCGGCCAGCCGGTGCGCCTGCTCTCGCAGGTCGCGAGCGTGGTCGGCGTGCCGCCGCGCGTGGTCGGCAAGGTCGAGCTCGACGCCCACGCGCAGCTCTGGTCGATCGGCCTGGCGTGGCGCATGCGGCTGCGCGATCGCGACGCGGTCGAGCTGCACGCCGGCGACAGCTTCGAGGTGGCCGGCGTCCGCTTCACGCTGGTGCCGGTGCCGATCGGCCAGGCCGGCGCGACGGCGACGGCGACGGCGAGCGGAGGCGCGGTCGTCGAGTCGATCCGCATCGTCGCCTTCTACGACACCGTCCAGCTCCACCGGCGGAACCGCGAGGTCGTGACGGTCGGCGGCACCGGCGCGCGCATCCTCAGCGAGCTGATCGCCTGCCAGGGCCCGACCGGCTGGGAGATCCTCGCGCGCGCGGTGTGGCCCGACTCGCCGGACCTCGCGGCGCTCCGTCACCGCTGGGACGTCGCGCTCGGCCGCCTGCGCGCGCGCCTGCGCGAGGAGGGCGTCCGCGAGCTCCTGCGCGCCGACGGCGCCGGCCAGCTCGCGCTCGAGCTCTGCGACGGGGACGAGGTTGACGACCGGACCTGATCAGCCGGCGTCGACCGATCGCCGGCGCGCCGCGCGCTCGGGTGCGGGCGCGAACGCCGGTGACGGCGCGGACGGCGCTGACCGCGGTGACGCCGACGCCGCCGACGCCGCCGCGACGTGGGCGCTTCCGTGATCAGGCTACAGTAGGTCGTGCCCAACCTCCTCGCGATGTCCTTCGAGGGCGAGCTGGCGCCGTCGTTCGATCTCCTCTGCCTGGCGCCCGGCCGCGCGCTGCCCGACGGCTGGGGCCTCGGCTACTACCCCGGCGGCGAGCCGTCGGCGGTCGTGCTCAAGGAGCCGGCCCCGCCGCAGGGCTCGATCCGCAGCCAGCTCGCGCGCGCGTGGGAGCACCTCGAGTCGGGCCTCTTCGTGCTGCACATCCGCAGCGCGCGGTGGGGCGCCAACACCGACGCCAACACCCAGCCGTTCGTGCGGAGCTGGGGCCGCCGCGACTGGATGATGGGCCACTCCGGCAGCCTCACGCGGCGCCCGCCCGACGACCGCGGCCTCTTCGAGCCGGTCGGCTCGACCGACACCGAGCAGCTCTTCTGCACGCTGCTCGGCCGCTTCGCCGAGCGCGGCTGGAAGAGCCTCGGCGAGGCCGACCTCGCGACCGTGCGCGACTGGCTCGACGTCTTCGACGACGACGGCGGCCTCACGATCGCGCTCACCGACGGCAAGGACCTCGTCGTCTACGCCGATCGCGATCAGGAGGGGACGCTCTACCTCGGCAACCTGATGCCGCCGTACGAGCGGGTCGCGCTCGGCGACGCCGACCTCGTCGTCGACCTCGGCGCGCGCGGCACCAAGAGCGTGAAGGGCGTCATCGTGTCGTCGGTGCCGCTCGACCCGGTCGTGCCCGACGGCGTCGCCGCGCCGGCCACGCCGGAGGAGGCGCCCCAGGTGCGCTGGCGCCCGATCCCGCCGGGCACGCTGCTCGCGATCCGCCAGGGCGCGGTGGTCGCCAGCCACGGGCCCAAGGCCGCCGGCCCGCAGGCGCAGGCCGACCTGCTCGCCCCGTCGGTGCTGCGGCGCGCGGCGCAGAGCGGCCAGGCGCCGGCGCCGGTCCGCACCTTCGATGTCCGCCACCGCACCGTCTACCGCTACACCACGCCGGTCGAGCGCTCGACGCACCTGATCCGGATGACGCCCCGCCACGATCGCCTGCAGGAGCTGCTCGAGCACCGCCTCGACATCTCGGTCGCCGGCCAGGCGGTCGAGTTCGAGGACGTCTTCGACAACCGCGTGCGCCGCCTGCTCATCGAGACGCCGTGGACCGAGATGGTGCTCGAGGCGACCAGCCGCGTGCGCGTCGCCGACGTCGCCCCGCTCGACCTGCGCGCCGCCCGCGCCCGCTCGACGATCCCGCTGGTCTGGATGCCGTGGCAGCGCCAGATCATGGCGCCGTACCTCCTGCCGCCGGAGCTGCCGGAGAGCCAGCTCCACGAGCTGACCGCCTACGCGATGAGCTTCGTCAAGCGCAACGACTTCGACCTGTTCGACACGCTGCTCGACGTCAACGCGACGATCTACAGCGAGTACGCGTACCGCCAGGGCTCGACGACGGTGTTCACCACCCCGTTCGAGGTCTACACGAACCGCCGCGGCGTCTGTCAGGACTTCACGAACCTGTTCATCTGCCTCGCGCGCCTGCTCGGCGTGCCGGCGCGCTACGTGTGCGGCTACGTCCACTGCGGCCCCGGCCCCGGCCCCGCCGCCGGCGCGACCGACCAGGCCAACGCGGTGCAGAGCGAGGCGTCGCACGCGTGGGTGCAGCTCTACCTGCCCGAGCTCGGCTGGAAGGGCTTCGATCCGACGAACGGCATCCTCACCCAGACCGAGCACGTCCGCGTCGCCGTCGGCCGCAACTACCTCGACGCCACGCCCACCTCCGGCACCATCTACGTCGGCGGCGGCCCCGAGACGCTCGAGGTCGACGTCCGGGTCGACCTCGTCGATGGCCCCTGAGCGTTCCCGTCGTCCCGCGGCGCGCTGACCGGGCCCGTTGCCGGCGGCACGACCACCTCGCCTGGGGCGAGCCGCCCGCTCAGTGCAGCTCGTCGGCGCCGAGGTCGGCGTGGGCGCCGGCGGGCCGGCTCTCGCCGTCGATGTCGGTGTCGAGCGTCGCCGCCGGGTCGGCCTGGTCGATGCCCATCGAGCCGGCCAGCAGGTGGTAGTCGCGCGCGCCGGCGTTGCGGAAGGTCGGGCTGCCCATGAGGTTGCCGGTGCCGGTGACCAGCTCGTTCGACAGCGTGTAGGTCGGCGCGCAGGTGGTGGCGTCGACCTGGTTCGGGTTGCCGCCGACGATGATGTTGTTGGTGACCGTCACCGCCGAGCCGGTCGAGCAGTTGAGCCCGGCGGCGCCGGCGTTCGAGACGAAGTTGTCGACGACGGTGTTGAACTCGAACGTCAGGTCGAACGGGTCCATCACGTAGACGCCGCCGACCGAGAAGGCGACGTTGCCGTTCTTGCCGATGAACGTGTTGCGGATCGTCGTGCGGCCGCTGCTCACGGCGATGCCGCCGCCGTTGTTGTCGAGGATCCGCGAGCGCTCGACGGTGAGCGTGCAGTCGGTGGCGTCGATGCCGCGGCCGACGCTCATCTCGACCTCGGCCTCGCGCAGCGTCACGCTGGCGCCGTTGCAGTGCACGCCGCGGCCCATGCCGCGGTTCACGTCGAGGCCGCGGATGGTGACGACCGATCCGCCGACGACGTCGAGCACCGGATCGATCGTCGACGTCAGCTCGGCGCCGGTGGCGACCAGGTCGACCGTCTTGCCGTCGAGCACGACCCGCTCGGCGTACGGCGCCGCCGCCGGCGCGATCCGCATCGTCCGCCGGGTCGCGTCGATCTTCGCGACACCGAGGGCGATCGTGTGGCACGGCGCGGCCTGCGTGCAGTCGGTGTTGGAGGCGGCCGCCGCCGCGTCGACGTAGATGACGTCGGCCGCCGCCGGGCAGGTGCCACCCTGCGCGCAGACGCCGCTCGCGCACTCGCCGTCGGCGCCGCACGCCCGGCACGTGTGGTCGGCGCCGCAGACCGGCGTCGCGCTGCCGCAGTCGTCGTCGCTCACGCAGACGACGCAGGCGTGCGAGCCCGTCACATCGCACCGCTGCGTGCCGGCGAAGCGCGTGCAGTCGTCGTCGCTCGCGCAGCCGACGCAGGTGCCGGTGTCGTCGGCGTCGCAGACCGGCAGCGCGGGGGTCGGGCAGTCGTCGGGGCCGTGGCACGCGGTCGTCTGCGGGTCGGCGATGCACGCGCGCGCCGGCCCGTACGCGCCCTGGTCGTCGCAGTACGGCTCGGCCGGGTTCGCGCACGCCACGATCGCGCCGGCGCCCGCCTGGCTGCACGACTCGACCGTCGAGCAGCAGAAGTCGGGGTTCTTCACCGAGCAGCCGCCGCCGGCGATGACCGCGAGGCCAGCGGCCAGCGCGAGCAGCGGGACCGCGCGCGAGGAGCTCACGCCGCGAGCGTACGCCCGGGGCCGTCGTCGGCTCAACCACTGCCGCCGCGCAGCGCGCCCGATCACGCGGGCTGTGATCCCGGCCGGGCGCGCCGCGGCCGTCGGCCCGCCGCTACAGATCGATCTTGTTGCCGGGGCCGGTGCCGCCGTGCGACCCGCGCAGCGGAGTGCTCGACCGCTTCGCCAGCCGGATCGGCACCTCGGTGTCACCGGTGACCGTCACGGTCTGGCTGAACGAGTGATACCCGTCGGCCTTCGCGGTGACCTTGATGCTCTTCTTGCCGCCCTTGAGCGCGACCTCGAGCGAGTCGCCCACCTTCTTGCCGTCGACCATCACGACCGCGTCGGCCGCGGCCGGCGTCACCGTGAACTTGACGGTCGCCGTCGTCGCC
>DASZXE010000848.1:0-2975 GCA_035546475.1 Kofleriaceae bacterium | reverse complement strand
CCAGCGTGTGCCCCCGCCCGCGCGGCCCGTCGCTCACCTCGGACGGGCGCTGCGCCACCGCAACTACCGGCTCTTCATCGGCGGGCAGACCGTCTCGCTGTGCGGGACGTGGATCACCAACGTCGCCACCGCGTGGCTGGTCTACCGGCTGACCCACTCGTCGGCGTGGCTCGGCGCGTTCGCCTTCGCGAGCCAGATCCCGACCGCCGTGCTGGCCCCGGTCGCCGGCGTGTGGGTCGACCGCTGGGATCGGCACCGGGTGCTGGTCATCACCCAGATCTGCGCGATGCTGCAGTCGGCGGCGCTGGCGGTGTTCGCCTTGAGCGGCCTGATGACGATCGCCCGCCTGATGGTCCTCGGCAGCATCCAGGGGCTCATCAACGCGTTCGACATGCCGGCGCGCCAGTCGTTCGTCGTCCGCATGATCGACGACCGCGCCGACCTCGCCAACGCGATCGCGATCAACTCGTCGATGGTGAACGCGACCCGCCTGGTCGGCCCCGCGCTCGGCGGCGTCCTGATCGTCGCCGTCGGCGAGGGCTGGTGCTTCACGATCGACGCGATCAGCTACCTCGCCGTGATCGCGAGCCTGCTGGCGATGCGGGTCGCCAAGGTGCCGCCGCGGCCGCGCGTCTCGCACGTGTGGGCCGAGCTCGTCGACGGTCTGCGCTACGTCCGGCGGACGCCGCTCATCTCGGCGGTGCTGCTCCTGCTCGCGTGGTCGAGCCTGGTCGGCATGCCGTACTCGTCGCAGATGCCGGCGTTCGCGGCGAAGCGGCTCGGTGGCGGGCCCCACACGTACACGCTGATGGTCGGCGCGTCGGGCCTCGGCGCCCTGTCGTCGGCGCTCTACCTGGCCAGCCGGCGATCGGTCGTCGGCCTCGGCAGCGTGCTCGCCCGCGCCGCGGCGGCGTTCGGCGCGGGGTTGCTCGCGCTGTCGTTCGTGCGGTCGCCGTGGCTGGCGGCGCCGATCGTGATGGTGGTCGGCGCCGGCATGATGCTGCAGATGGCCGGCGTCAACACGATCGTGCAGTCGCTCGTCGACGAGGACAAGCGCGGCCGCGTGATGAGCCTCTACGCGCTCGCCTTCTTCGGCTCGCAGACGGTCGGCGCGCTGATCGCCGGCGCGGTCGCGAGCGCGGTCGGCCCCCACGTCGTCGTCGGCGTCGGCGGCGCCTGCTGCGTGCTCGCGGCGATCGTCTTCCGCGCCGCGCTGCCGGCGTTGCGCACGGTCAGCCGCCCGCTCTACGTCGCCAAGGGCCTGCTGCCGCCGCCCGAGGGCAGCGCCGGCTGAGCGGCGGCCGCGCGATCACGGCGCGTCGCGGAACGTGAACGTCTCCGGATCGGGGCAGAGCGCGGCCCGCTCGTCGGCGGAGATCGTGAACTCCGGGAACGGCGTGAAGCGGCGGATCAGCTCGCGGATCTTCTCGTAGCCGGGGCCGTCGGCGCCGTCGGTGTTGAGGTCCCAGTAGCGGACCGCCTGGTCGGCGGAGAAGCCGCAGAACTGCCGGAGCGTCGCCGCCGCCGCGTAGCCGGACGCGTGCCAGCCGTTCCAGCAGTGGACGTAGATCGGGCCGAGCTCGGGGCGGCGGATGTGATCGTAGACGCTCGCGATCACGCGGCGGATGTCGTCGCGGCGGCCGTGCAGCACGGTCACCTGCTCGTAGTCGAGGTGGTTGGCGTCGCCGTCGGCGGTGCGGCAGGTCTCGCGGGTGTCGGCGGAGGCGAACCCGGTCGGGTACATGTACATCGCGGTGCCGAAGCCCGCGCGGCACAGGTTCTCGAGGCCGTCCGGCGGCAGCGGGTTGTGGTTGTCGCGCGGGGTGCCGCGGTGGAAGGCGTTGTTGGCGCCGCCGCGGTAGTAGACGCCGTTCAGCACGGCGCGGACGTTGCGCGTGCCGTAGAGCTGCTCGGGGCCGGCGCCCCGGTTGGTGACGATCTTGTCGAGCGCGGTCTTGACCGGGAAGCGCCGGCGATAGGCGGCGCCGACGATCTCGCGGTGCGGCGGCGCGAGGACGGCGAGCGCCGGTGTCGGCGCGGCGGCGGCGGGCACCTCCGGCGCGCGGCGCGGGGCGCTCGAGCAGCCCGCGAGCGCCAGCCCGACGAGGAGCGCGCGGCGCGACGGCCGTGCATGCCCTGGGGTGCGCCCCGCCATCGAGTCGAGCGTAGCATCACGCGTCGATCGCTCCACCGCCAAACGGGCGTCGGCAACGCGCATGTAACACCCGGCTACCCCACCGCGATCCGAGCCGCGCACGGCCCGCGCAGCGCCTGCGCCGCACGGCGTCAGCGCGCTCCAGCGGGCGGTCAGGGGAGGATGTTGAGGTGGCGCTCGCTGCAGGCGTGGCAGGCGCCGAGCGGGACGTGGAAGTGGAGGGCGTCGAAGGAGCCGTGGCAGAAGCGGCAGATGTGCGTGATGCTGGGGCGCTGATCGACGAGCGCGATCATGGTGAGCGCCGCGGCGAGCAGCTCGCGGCGCGCGGGCGCGGAGGACGGCAGGTCGGCGGTGGCGAGGTGGACGACGTCCTCGCCGACGGTGCCGACCTGGTGCGAGGTCACCCGGCGGCGGCGCTCGCGCTGGAGCGTCACCCGCGCGCCGGTGACCAGCGCGCGCATGCTCGGGCCCTGCCACCAGCGGGTGCCGCGCGGCCGCGGCTCCTGGTTCGGCGACGGCTCGGCCCAGTTGACGACCTCGGTGAACCCGGCCGCGATCAGCTCGGCGTCGAGCTCGCCGGGGCCGCGCGGGCCGCCGAGCGCGTCGAGCGCGCGGGCGATCGCGTCGGCGATCGCGTCGGCGGCGGCGACCCGCTGGCCGGCGCCGAGCATCCAGCTCACCGGCCCGGTCACGAGGACGCCGCTGCCCGGATCGTAGGTGAACGCGGCGGCCGGGCGGCGCGCGCGGAGGAGCCACGGCCAGATGTCCGGATCGACCGCGGCGCCGCCGACGACGATCGGGGCGACGAACGCCGGCTCCT
>DASZXE010000847.1:0-15167 GCA_035546475.1 Kofleriaceae bacterium | reverse complement strand
GTCGCCGGGGCCGATCGCGACCACCGCGCCGAGCCGGCCCGCCTCGAGCTCGCGCACGTGGGCGAGCAGCGCGCCCGGCATCACCGGCGCGGGCGCGGCGCCGCCGTCGACGTGGGCGACGAGCTGGCCGCGGTCGGCGATCACGACCAGCGGCAGGCGCAGCGGCCCGGTGGCGGCGATCGCCGACGCGCCGCCGGCGAGCGCGCCGTGGTCGTCGGCCAGGTGGCTCGCGCGGGTGCCGGCACAACCGGCGACCACCAGCTCGAGCGAGCAGAGCGCGAGCAGCGACTTCATCTTCGTCATGGAGGGCTTCATCGGTTGCTTCACCGGACGTCGATGCGGGCGACGGTCACGGTGTCCTTCTGGTCGAAGAGGCGGTACGGGATCACGTGGCGGGTCTCGGTCGGCTTGCCCTCGTCGAGGACGACGACGACCTCGCCGCGCGCCTCCGACAGGTTCCCGCGGCCCACGCCGTAGTAATTGACCTGCACGAGGTACGTCCCCGGCGCGGCGTGCGGCGCGGTGTAGCTCTCGGGGCCGTAGCCGGTGGTGATGTCGTCGTAGAGCGCGTCGCCGAACGCGCCGTTCTTGTGGTCGTAGAAGACCTTCTCGCCCGACGGGTTGGTGACCCACAGGTCGACGTCGCTGCGGTCGGTGTCCCAGGTCAGGTAGATCTTGAGGTCGTTCTCGGTGCCGCCGGCGAGGCCGAGCTCCTCGATCTGCTGCTCGAGGTGCGCGGCCTCGGCGGCATCACCGCCGGCCGCCGCGGTGCGCGCGAGCTGGTGGTAGATCTGCGCGAGCCGCTGGCGCGCCGGGTACGCGACCGCCTGCGGCGTGGTCGTGTCGGCAACGATCGCCTCGAAGCGCTCGCGCGCCTCCGGCAGCCGGTCGAGGCGGTACGCCGCGTCGGCGAGCTCGAACGCGAGGCGGCGATCGGTCGGCGCCAGCTCGGTCGCGGCCGCCAGCCGGTCGTACGCGGCCTGGATGTCGCCGGCCTGCTTGAGCGCGCTGGCGAGGGCGCGCTGGGCGCCGGCGTCGCGCGGCAGGAGCTCGACGACCGCGGAGTAGGTGCGGCGGGCCTGCGCGCGGTCGCCCTTCTCCGCGTAGAGGTCGCCGAGCAGGCGGACGACGACGAGGTTGTAGGCATCGGCGGCGCGCCACGCGCGGGCCGCGGTGATCGCCTCGTCGAGCTGGCCGGCGCGCTCGAGCGCGCGCACCAGCGCGAAGCGGGCGGCGCGATCGCCGGGATCGGCCGTGACCGCGTCGCGCAGGCGGGTCAGCTCGGCGGCGTCGATCGCGCGCGCGCCGGGCGGCTCGTGATCGCCCTCGACGAGCGTGAGCCGTGACGTGGGAGCGGCGGTGGCGGGCGCCGCGGTGGCGGCCACGCCCGCTGCCAGCAGCAAGGCGGACAGGATCCTCATGCCCGGCGGAATTGCAGCGGTGGTGCCACCGACCGGACCAAGTCGGATCAATCACCTGCGCGAGGCGTGTGGGCGTGGCGACACGGCGCCGGAGCCGCCCGGACACGCGCGATGCCCGGCCGTCACGTGAGCACCGCGCACGATCAGTCCGTCTCGGGGATCGGCTCGCACAGGTCCGCCGCGCGGCCCCAGATCACCGCCGCCTCGACGTCGTCCGGCGAGCGGATCGTCACGACCACCCGGCCGTCGCGGTCGATGGCGGTCGCCTGCGCGTGCGGCAGCACGCTCGGGTCGTAGCTCAGGTACGTCGGCGGGTAGCCGAGCACCGCGGCGCGCGCGTGGTGACACGCGAGCGCGACCTGCATCCAGGCCGCGTCGAGCCCCGCGACCGGCCTGAACGTGATCGTCGCGCCGACCAGCCGGTTGCCGTCGTGCAGCGACTCCGCGCTCTCGACGTCGTCGCGGTGGAAGAACGGCGTGCGCGCCAGCTCGTCCTCCGACAGCGGCGCGCAGACCGTGCGCTCGACGTCGATCAGGTTGCGCGCGATCTCGCGGTGGCGGCGCGCCTCGTCGCGGAGCTGCGCGGCGCGGCGCAGGTGCGCGGCGGTCCGCTCGCGGTCGTAGCTCCAGCACGGCGTCCAGTGGGTGAGAGGCTCCGTTCCCGAGGTGGTCTGGCTGGTGAAGGTGCCGCCGTCGCACACGTACGTCGGGTCGCCCTCGGCCACCCGCAGCGCCGCGCGCTCGTGCTCGTCGGCGGCGGCGTCGCAGCGGGCCGCCAGCACCAGGTGCTCGCCGGCGCTGCGCGGCCGCTCGGGGAGCGACGAGGACGGCCCGCACGCGGTCACCGCGAGGGCCAGCGCGGGCGCGACGATCCACCACAGCATCGACGTGGAGGCGATACGCATGACGTTCAGCACTGCATCGGCCGAGCCAGCGCAGGTGCCGTGAATGACGTGCACGACTGCGCAACACGTGCACATGTCGATTGCGCAGCAGTTCTCAATACCTTCGTAAGCAACCGGCGCTCGAATGGATCAGTCTCGACGACATTCCACGTCCGGAGGTCCTGATGTACCGCTCCCTCTCGATCGCCTGCGCGCTGCTCGCCACCGTCGCTGTCGCCGGCCTCGCCGGCTGCACCAACTCGACCGGCATCACCGAGCAGCAGATCGCCTGTCCGACCGACTCGACGCTCACCTACGCCAGCTTCGGCCAGCAGGTGATCAGCGACAACTGCCTCTCGTGTCACGAGTCGCGCGAGCGCCCGCGCCTGTCGACGCAGGCCGAGGTGCAGGCCAACGCCAACAGCATCATCGACGAGGCCGTCTTCAGCTCGAGCATGCCGCAGGACAGCAACATGGCCGACGACGTGCGCATCCAGCTCGGCCAGTGGTTGCGCTGCGGCGCCCCCTGATCGACGCGGTCAGTGGACGAGCGGCCCGCGCGGAGGCGCCGAGAGGCCGACCGTCATCTCGATGCGGACGCGGCGGTCGCGGAGGCGCGCGTGCAGCGAGAACTGCGTCACCGTGCGCGGCACGTCCTGCACGCCCGACGTCTGCTTCATCAGGTCGATGAACGCGCGGCCGAAGTCGACCGCGAACAGCGCGTCGGGGCCGGGCGCGCTCGCCATGAACGCGCCGACCGCCGCCCCCGCCTCGTCGAGCGTGCCGACGCTGGTGCCGACGCCGAGCGCGTCGGTGCCGCCGTGGAAGACGAGGCTCGGGAACGAGAGCTGCTGCGTGATCTGCTCGAGCGGCGCCGGCGGCTGCGGCCGCAAGGTCGGGAGCAGCGTGCGGATCGACGCCCACAGGGCCGCCTGGTCGCGCGCGGCGATCGCCGCCGCCATCGTCTTCTTCTCCGGATCGAAGTCGACCGACAGCGCGTCGATGTGCGCCATCGGCGCCAGCGCCAGCGCCTGCTTCAGCCCGGCCACCGCGCCGCCGCCGCCGACGCCGCACCCGGCGCCGAGCGCATCGAACGCCGCGAACCACGGCTCGCCGACCTCGAGCAGCGTCCTCGGTGACATGCCGACGCCGACCTGCAGGTCGGGCGACGTCCGCGACCAGCGCGGGATCCGCCGCGCGGCGTGCTCCAGCCGATCGAGCGCGTGGTCGGAGACGTCGAGCAGCATCACCGTCTCGAAGTGGCTGGCCGTGCCCCGCCAGCCGACGAAGGCCGACGGCGTCGCGCGCAGGAGCCCGCCGAGCGCGCGCGCGCACGCGCCCGGCCAGCCCGGATGGCGGGCCGCCGCCCACGACAGCGCGACCGCGAGCCGGTCCGGGTAGAAGGCGCCGGAGAAGCGCGCGTCCGCCTCGTGGTCGGGGAAGACCGCCGCCATCGCCGGAGCCACGTCGAGGCGCGGGCCGTCGAGGTGGTCGGCGGCGAGCTGCTCGATCGCGTGGTCGGGGTCGTCGGTGAGCGCCGCCGCCAGGCCGTGATCGTCGAGGAGGACGACGATCGAGAGGCCGGCGCGCACCGACAGGTCGATCCGGTAGTACGGGCGACCCTGCCAGCTCGCGAGCGGCAGCGTGTAGCCGGTCCGCGCCGCGGTCCGCTCGAGCAGGGCCCGCAGGCGCGCGCCGTCGAGCGTCGCCCGCAGCACGGTGTCGGCGCCGGCGCCGTAGAGGACGGCGATGCTCTCGCCCTCGTGCCAGCCGACGACCTCGCCGGCGGCGGCCGGCGTCGCCAGGACCTGATCGAGGATGGCGGCGACGAACGCCTGCGCGGGGTCGGCCTGGTCGTCGAGCAGCGTGCGGGACGCGCTGACGAGCTGCATCGCCTGGCGGCCGCCGAACGGATCGAGCTCGCCGGCGTGCTGATCGCGCACGAGGACGAAGGTCGCGCCCGCCGGCACGAAGGCGAGCAGGCGCGCGACCGGATCGACCGACCCACGGCTCGCCAGCGGCGCGGTCGCCGCCGGACGCGCCGCGTGGGCGCCGCACGCCGCCAGCCCGAGCCCGACCCCGAGCGCGGCCAGCGCGGCCGCGCGCACCGTCACTCCTCGCCCCCGCCCATCGCCGCGGCGGCCGCGACGTCGGCGGCGCCGATCTTGGACGGATCGAACTTGCGCGCGCCCTCGAGCATGCGGGCGATCGTCCGGTCGAAGTCGCCCTTGATCGGCTGGCCCGGCTTCGGCTTCACGAAGCGCAGCGGGTTGATCCGCGCGACGACGATCGGCTTCAGGTAGCCGCTGTTGAAGCCGGACTCCTTCAGCTTCTGCACCGCCGCGTTGACCGCCTCGTCGAGCTCCAGCACCGCGGTGGCGTGCGCCTCGCGCTCGGCGAGCACGTCGCGCAGCGGCCGGTCGCTCCACTCCTCGCACTTGTTGACGACCGGCAGGTACGCGCCGCCCGAGAACCGGCCGTTCTGCTCGTAGCAGATGCCGATCGTCAGGTACGACGGCTGCTCGAGCTCGAGCGTGTACTCCGACTCGGGCCGCGCCGCGGTCGCCGGCTCGGCGACGAGCGCGCGCACCATGCGGACGACCTCGAGCGACTTGTCCTTCAGGTTGTGCGCCTTCTCGGTGTTGAGCGCGAGGATGCGGAAGGCGACCTCCGGCTCCGGCACGACCAGCGCGGTGATCGCGCGGGCGCCGAGCGCGCGCATCGCGGCGAGCCGGTGCATGCCGTTCGGCGAGCGGAAGCCGTCGGGGGTCGGCACCGCGATGATCGGATCGAGGAAGCGGCCGACCTTGGGGATGACGCCCGCCAGCCGATCGACGTGCGCCTTCGACTGCTCGCGCTGGTACGGCGTCGGCTCGATCTTGTCGATCGGCAGGACGGCGAGCGCGACCCAGTGGCCGCCGAGCGGCTCGCGGAAACGGCCGAGGACGACGCCGCCGTCGTCGGTGAGCCGCTTCTCGACGGCGGCGAACGCCGGCGGCGGGGCGGCGCCGCCGCCCGCGACCTCGGCGGCGGTGAGGCCGACCGTGCCGGCCTCGACCTTCGGCTTGCGCGGCCTGCGAGGCGCCGCGCCCTCCTTCTTCTCCGTCTTCGGCTTGGCGGCACGCGGGGCGCGCGGCTTCTTCTCGGCGGCCATGCTCGCAGTCTACACGCGCCGGCGCCGGCGCAAGGCCAGGGCGCCGAGCAGGAAGCCGGCCAGCTCGCCGCGCGCATCGCCGCCGGTCTGGCAGCAGCCCGCGCCGCCGCACGGTCCGCTGCCGTCCGCGCAGGCGACCACGGCACCCTGGACGTAGACGTGGCTGGTCACGGTGGCGCGGGCGCCGTCGACGTAGAGCTCGACCCGGTAGCGCTCGCTGCTGCCGGGCGCGCGCGGCGCGAAGCGCACCTGGCCGCCCTGCACCGGCGCGGTCGCCACCAGCGCGCCGTCCTCCCACAGCTCGGCGTTCGCCCCCTCGGCGCCCGCGCCGCTCACCGCCGCGACCAGCTCGACGCGAGTCGCGCCGTCGAGCTCGTCCCCGATGCCGGCGGTGCGCGTCGGGTGGTCGGCATCGACGGCGGTCAGCTCCACCATCGGATCGTCGGGGCCGTGCAGCTTGACGACGGTGCGCCCCGCCTCGACCGCCGCCACGATCGCCGCCTCCGACAGCTCGTCGGCGAGCACCATCGTCGTCGGGCTGCCGATCCTCGCCGCGCCCGGCCCGGTGTCGGTGCCGGCGCGGTGGTCGTCGCTGCCGCCGATCGCCGCGATGCGGTCGCCTGCGTCGAGCGCCTGATCCCACAGCGCGATCGCCCGCGGCGTGAAGATCGCGTCGGTCAGCTCCGTGTTGCCGGTCTGGATCTCGACGGCCGCCACCTTCGTCCAGGGCAGATCGTCGAGGTGGAGCGCGCAGCCGATGCACGCCTCCCCGACGTCGAGCGCCGGGTGGTTGACGGCGAGCGCGCCGCCCTGCGCCGCCACCGCGTCGGCGATGGTCGCGCCGCCGACGCCGTCGAGACCGACCCGGTGATCGACGTACGCGCCGATGCCGATCCCGTTGAGATGCCCGCGATACGTCGTGATCTCCGCGCCGCGCAGCAGCAGGAGATCGGCGAGCCCCTGCTGCCGCGCCGCGATCCGCGGGATCTGCGCGGACGTGTTGTGGTCGGAGATCTCGACGAAGTCGAGGCCGCGCTGGCGCGCGAGGTCGACGATCTGGTCGAGCATCGCCCTCGCGTCGCCGCTCTCGAGCGAGTGGACGTGGAAGTCGCCCGCGTACCACCGCCGCTCGTGCGACAGCACGACCGGCGCCCACGCCGCCCGCGGCCCGGGCGCGAGCGTCGCCGCGTCGCGCAGCTCGACGTCGATCGTGTAGTGCCCGGCCTGCCCGCCGAGCTGCGCCTTGCCGATCACGACCGTCCACGTCCCCGGCGTGATCGGCCCGTCGAGGTAGCCGCGCGACGACTCGTCGACGCCGATCACCGCCGCGTCGGTCAGCCCGCCGCCCCAGCCTCGGAACCCGTCCGGCCCCCACACGCCCCAGTCGAGGATCTGCGACGGCGAGCCATCGTCGTGGGCGACCTCGAGCTCCACCGTACCGGCCGGCACCTCGAACGGCACCAGCAGGTAGTCCCCGCCGTCCACCGGCACGTCGCCCGTCAGGTGCAGGGTCGAGATGACGGCGGCGAGGGCGAGCACCGCCGGAGCATACGATCAATGGGCGGCGGCCGGCGCGCCACCCGGGTGCGCCGCGCGGTACTCGTCGCGGTACTTGAGCACCATCTTCAGCTCGTCCTTCGAGTAGACCTTGCCGGCCAGCTCGTCCCAGACCTCCTTCGCCGCCTTGTCGAGGCCCGCGACCATCTCGGGGGTGCCCTCGGTGATCTTCACCCCCTTGCGCTCCATCTGCTTCTTCGCCGAGTCGTTGTCCTTGCGGATCTGCTTGCGCAGCGCCTTGGCCGAGCCGCGCGCCACCTTGACGACCAGCTCGTGGTCTTCGTTGGACATCTTCTTGGTGACGTCCACCTTCATGACGGTCGCGCCGATCGCGTAGCTCAGCGGCACCGAGTTCAGGTACTTGATCTTCGTGTTCCACTGCAGCGCCACCGCGGCGAGCGGCGAGCCGTAGCAGGCGTTGATGCGGCCGGTGGTGAGGTTCGGCTCGACCTCCGGCACGCCGAGCGGCACCCCCGAGACGCCGAGCTTCTTGTACATCGCGCGCACCAGCGAGTCGTCGCCCCACAGCCAGACCTTCAGG
Organism: Kofleriaceae bacterium; assembly: GCA_035546475.1. Lineage (GTDB taxonomy): Bacteria > Myxococcota_A > Polyangia > Haliangiales > Haliangiaceae > UBA2376. Next base: position 7,610 of record DASZXE010000847.1, on the reverse strand, counting down.
CTCTTCAGGGTGTCGAGCGACGTGATCTCGTCCTTCGACAGGAAGTAGATCCAGCCCACCTCGCCGCGGTCCTGCAGCTCGAAGCCCTTGTCCAGGAACTTCTTCTGGAAGTAGGGCCACATCTTGTCGGCGACGTAGTCGAGCTCGTCGGGCGACTGGAACAGGCGCGGCAGCTCGAGCACGCGGATCGACTCGTCGATCATCGACAGGCCGACCGACGTCAGCGCGGCGCCGTCGAGCTGGCCGAGGTTGATCTTGCGGACGACGTCGCGCTCGTCGCCCTGCACGCCACCCGCGTAGTACTTCACCTTCACGCGGCCGGCCGACTTGGCCTCGATCTCGGACGCAGCCTTGCCCAGGATCTTCATCCACGAGCTGCCGTCGGGGGCCAGGGTCGCCATGCGCACCTCGAGGCTGTCGTCGGCGGCGGCAGGGGCCGCCGTGGCGGCGAGCGCGCCGAGGGTGGTCAAGAGCGCGAGGGCGGGACCGGTCAGGGAGGACGTTCGCATGCTGGGCTCCTTTTGCCGCGAACAGTAGACCGACGACCGCGGCCCTGCCACCGGCACGTGAAAGGTACGCGGGCGGCAAGGGTACGGATCGGGGCGGCCACGGGCACGGCGCGGGCGCCCGGCCACGGGGCGCCTTGCTATGGTGAGGCATGAAGATCGAACGGGGCTACCGGTCGAGGGACGTCGAGGACGCCCGGGGCGAGGCCCCGCCGCGCTTCAGCGGAGGCGGCGGCCGCGCGCTCAAGATCGGCGGCGGCGGCGGGGCCCTGCTCGTCGTCCTCGCGCTGATCGCGCAGGCGATGGGCGTCGACCTCGGCCTCGGCGGCAGCAGCAGCAGCAGCAGCAGCGGCACGGGCGCGGGCCGGCAGTCGGTCCCCGGCACGAGCGGCCGCGCGCAGGGCAGCGGCGCGCCGGTCGGGCTGCCGCCGGGCGCGGCCGATCCCGAGAGCGACGCGGTCGACCTGGTCAACGAGGTCACCGACGACGTCCAGGCGGTCTTCGGCCGCGAGTTCGCCCAGGCCGGCAAGTCGTACCGGCGCGCGAAGGTGCGGCTGTTCCGCGACGCCGTCGACACCGGCTGCGGCGTGTCGTCGTCGCAGGTCGGGCCGTTCTACTGCCCGCCCGACGAGAAGGCGTACATCGACCTGTCGTTCTACGACGACCTGCGCGCGAAGTTCGGCGCGCCCGGCGACTTCGCGCAGGCGTACGTCATCGCCCACGAGCTCGGCCACCACGTGCAGAACCTGCTCGGCATCGACGAGGAGGTGCAGCGGCGGGTGGCGGGCGACAAGCGGCTGGCGAGCGACCAGTCGGTGCGGCAGGAGCTGCAGGCCGACTGCTTCGCCGGGGTGTGGGCGGCGCACGCCGACCCGAAGCTGGCGATCGATCCGGACGACATCGAGGAGGCGATGCGCGCGGCGGCGTCGATCGGCGACGACCGCCTGCAGAAGATGGCCGGGCGCGCGGTCGATCCGCGGTCGTTCACGCACGGCTCGTCGGCGCAGCGGGTGAAGTGGTTCAAGGCCGGCTACCAGGGCGGCTCGCTCGACTCGTGCGACACGTTCTCGCCCGCGACGCCGTAGCGAGTCGCGCCGCTCGCGCTGACCGCCGCTACCTCGCCTTCGCCAGCCAGGCCTCCAGCGCGGGCGCGACCGCCGCCCGCTGCGCGACGCACTGGCCGAGCCGCTCGAAGGCCTGGTCGATGCGCCGCCGCGCCCCGCGCCGCCCGGCGAGCTTCGTCTCGGCGACCGCCCGCATCGGCTCCACCTTCGCCGCGTCGCAGCTCGTCGTCAGCAGCCCGACCTGCCCCGCGCCCCACTCGTCCGGCATCCGGGCCAGCAGCGCGTCGAGGTTGTCGACCAGCCACGCCTCGGCGAGGTCGCGGGTGTCGTCGTCGCCGATCGCCGCCGCCACGAGGTTGATCGCGTCGCGGATGTCGACCGACGGATCGATCGCCATGGCCAGCGCCGCCCGCAGCCGGGCCGGCTCGCGCACCACGCCGAGCGCGGCGCCCAGGTCCGCCGCCCGCGCGTGCTCCTTCTCCGCGCGGAAGTCGCCCACCAGCCGGTCGAACACCGCCGGCTCCGCGCGCACCGCCGCCTTCAGGATCGCGCGCCGCAGCGCCTCGGGCAGCGCGCGCCAGTCGGCCGACAGCTTCACCGCGGCGCGCTCGAGCTCGGCGTCGCGGAACGACGCCAGCATCCCGACCAGGTCGGCGCGGAGGTCCTCGTCGTCGACGGTGTCACCGGCGCGCCGCAGCCAGCCGAGCGCGTGCGCCCGCTTGCCGACCTGCCGCTCGAGCCACGCCGCCAGCTTCGGCCGCGCCGCCGCCGACAGCCACGGCCGCAGCGCCGCGATCGCGTCGGCGCCGACCTCGACCAGGCGCGGGCTCCGGTCCGCCAGCAGCACCGGCAGCAGCTCGAGCCCGAGCCGCGCGTCGACGTCGCCGGCCACGATCGCCGCCCACAGGTCCTGCGCCGCCGCCACCCGCTCCGCCGGGTCGAGCTTCGCCCAGCCGCGCGTCCGCAGCGCCCGCCAGCCGTCCGCCGACAGCGCGCTGCGGTAGTAGGCCTTGCCGCCGGCATTCGGCCACACCCAGCGCGGGCAGCTCGCCAGCTCGAGGCGCAGCTCGTCGCCGTCGAGGACGCCGCACGCCCGCTCGGGCGCCGCCGCGCCGCCGGCGACCACGCAGACCGGCAGCCGCCAGCGCGTCGTCGTGTCGGGCGCCGCCGCGCCGAGCGGCACGTAGCGCCGCTGCGCGAGCCGCACCGCCGGCTTCGCGTCCGCCGCGCAGTCGATCGTCGCCTCGATCCGCGGCGCGCCCGCCTGGTCGAGGAAGCTGGCGAACGCGCGCTCGATCTCCGGCGCGCCGGTGTGCTCGGCGATGGCGTGCACGAAGTCGGTGGCGGTCGCGTTGCCCTTCGCGTGCGCGCGCACGTAGGCGCGCACGCCCTCGCGGAACGCATCCGGCCCGGCCCACGCCTCCATCGTGCGCAGCACCGACGCGCCCTTGCCGTAGCTGATGCCGTCGAACGCGGTGACGATGTCGTCCTCGGCGGCGATCGGCTGGCGGATGCGCCGCGCGGTCGCCAGCCCGTCGGCGACCAGCGTGTTGCCGCGGCTGATCGCGTCGTCCTCGGGGCGGCGGTACGCCGGGTAGACGTCGCCGAGGACGTGCCCCGGCAGCCACGTGGCGAACGACTCGTTGAGCCAGATGTCGTCCCACCAGACCGGCGTCACCAGATCGCCGAACCACTGGTGCGACATCTCGTGCGCGCCGACGGAGACGAACGTCCGCTTGCGCGCCTCGGGCGCGTCGGGCGGCATCAGCAGCAGGCGCTCGCTGTAGGTGATGAGGCCGGCGTTCTCCATCGCGCCGAAGCCGACCGTCGTCGGGATCGCCAGCTCGTCGAGCTTGGCGAACGGGTACGGCAGGTCGAACCAGCGCTCGAGCGCGCCGATGATCTTCGGCGACGCCTCGGCGGCGAACCCGGCCTCGGCGGCCTTGCCGGCCGGCGTGATGATGCGGATCGGCGCGCCGCCGGTGGTCGTCCCCGCGGGCACGACCTCGAACGGACCGACCGCGTAGGCGACCAGGTACGACGGCAGCGGCTCGGTCGTCGCGAACTCGAAGCGGCGCTGGTGGTCGCCGACCTGCGGCGACGCCGTCTCCGGCGCGTTCGACACCGCGAGCAGGTCCGCGGGCACGACGAGCGCGATCGACCACGGGATCTTGAGGTCCGGCTCGTCGATGCACGGGAAGCTGCGGCGCGCCGAGATCGCCTCGTGCTGCGTGTAGACGTACCAGCGGCCGTCGAGCTGCTGGCGGAAGGTGCCGGCGGTCTCGACGCCGTCGATCGGCGCCGTGTAGGCGAGCTCGAGGCTGTAGCGGGTGCCGGCGACCAGCGGCGCCGACGCGCGCAGCGCCACGCGCCCGCGCGCGAGGCCGGTGACGACCTCCAGCGCGCCCTCGCCCGGCGACGGTCCGCTCGCGATGCCGTCGGCGCGCTCGATCGTCGCGCGCGTGATCGTCAGCTTCTCGGCGTGCAGCCAGATCACCGCGCTGGCGGTGGTCATGGTGCCCTCGTAGCGGACGACTCCCTCGAACGTGTCGCGCGCCGGATCGATCGTCTGCTGGAGGTGCGCCCGCTCGATCGCGAACGGGCGCGGCAGGCGGACGCCGTCGGGGACGACCAGCGGCGAGGGCGGCGCGGGCGGCGCGGGCGGCGCGGGCGGCGCGGGGGCGGGTGCGGGAGCCGGGGGCTGGGGAGGCGCCGACGGCGTGTGACACGCGGCCAGCCCGACGAGGATCGCGAGTGCGCGGCGAGGCAACGGCGAGCGCGACATCGCCGGCAGGCTACACCCGCCGGCCCGCACGCCTCACGGCACGCAGCCTCGCGCGTTGCCGACCTGCGTGCACGTGTAGCCGGGTCGGCAGGTGCCCTGGCCGGTGCCGACGCAGCGATCGACGCAGTACGGGTCGTCCGGCCCGGTCGGGTCGAAGCAGACGCTCGAGCCCGGCGTGCAGCCGGCGCCGTTGGTCGGGTTGCACTGCGGGATCGGCGTGCAGTAGCCGCCCGGGTACGCCGCGCCGGTGCGGCACTGCCACACGCCGGCCTGGCCGCAGTCGGCGTCGACCGCGCACGCATCGCCGGTCTCCGGGTGGCGGCAGTACTTGCCGTCGGCGCCGCCGTCGAAGCAGCGGTAGCCGTCGGCCATCCGGCAGTCCGCGTCGTTCGCGCAGCGATCGACGCAGCCGGTGCCGGTCGTGATCGTCGGCAGGTTGATGCAATGGCCGTCGCCGCCGGCCGCGCACGTCGAGTCGTCGCCGACCGTGCAGCCGACCGTGGCGCAGGTGCCGCCCGGGTGCTCGAACGGGTCGCTGAAGCAGATCGAGCCGACCGCGCAGTCGGAGAAGCCGGCGCAGGTCGCGCCGTCGACGGCGGTGTCGTTGCCGGGCAGGCACGCCGACTTGCCGAGGTCGGCGCCGATCAGCGAGTCGGTGCAGACCTGGCCCGACGGGCACGCGTCGCCCGTGCAGCACGCCGGCACGCAGGCGTTGCAACCCTCGACCGACACGCAGACGTTGCCGTCGCCGCACTCCGCGTCGGTGTGGCAGCCGTTCGAGCAGTCCTGCGAGACGAGGTCGACCTTGTTGACGCAGAAGCCGCCGGCGGGCCAGCCGATGCCGCCGAGCGCCGCGGTCAGGCAGAGCCCGTCGCCGGCGCCGGGCGCGCTCTCGCACTGCGCGTCCATCGTGCACGGCCCGCCGACCTGGCCCTGCGGGCGCTGCACGCAGGTCGGCGCGTCGATGCCGGCGTCGATGGCGGAGTCGGGCCCCAGGTTGTCGCCGCACGCGCCGAGGCCGAGCAGCGAGCAGACGAGCAGGGCCGCGGTGCGCATCGCCGCGATCCTACGACGGTTCCACCGGCGCGGTGGAGCAACGCGCGTCACATCGGTTCGGAGGCGTGCGAGGTTCGACAACGATCACCGGGAGTTGCACATCCGCGGAGCAAGCTCTTGACGGGCGGGCGCCTGTGAGTAAAGTCCGCGATTCCAAACGCGCGATCGCGGAGAGAAGCCATGTACGCGGTGATCCAGACAGGCGGAAAGCAGTACCGGGCCGAGCCAGGCCAGACCTTGTGGGTCGAGAAGCTCCCGGGCAACCAGGGAGACAAGGTGACCTTCGACCAGGTGCTCCTGGTGGCGCCCGGCGAGGGCAAGGAGGTGGCGATCGGCAAGCCGACCGTCGCCGGCGCCTCGGTCACCGGCGAGATCGTCGAGCAGGGGCTCGGCGAGAAGCTGGTGGTCTTCAAGTTCCGCCGCCGGAAGAACTACGTCCGCCGCAACGGCCACCGCCAGGAGCTCACGGCGGTGAAGATCGACTCGATCGTCGGCTGATCGCCGCCTACCAGGAGACACGGTCATGGCTCACAAAAAAGGACAGGGCTCCACTCGCAACGGCCGCGACTCCGCGCCGAAGATGCGGGGCGTCAAGCGCTTCGCCGGCCAGGCGGTCAAGGCGGGCAGCATCCTCGTGCGGCAGGTCGGGACCAAGTACCACCCGGGCGAGAACGTCGGCCTCGGCCGCGACTTCACGCTGTTCGCGAAGATCGACGGCGTCGTGAAGTTCGAGCGCGAGGGCAAGGACCGGACCCGCGTCGCCGTCTACTCGGCGGGCGAGGCCGCGTCCGCGCCGGCCGCCGCCTGACCGGCGCGGAGACGGCGCGCCGGCAGGATCCGGCAAGTTGACGACATGCGTCGCGATTGGTTGACTGGTTCGACCAATCGCGCTAGAGGGACGGGCATGAACGCTCGTCCTTCTGTTTTTCGGGTTCCGCCGGCCGGCCTCTCGGGGCTGGCGGCGGTGGTGATCGGCGTGGCTGGCCTGGCGGCGGGGTGCGCGGCGGACGGTGACGACTCGTCGGGTCCGCCGCCGCCTTCGTGCTCGGCGACGACGTACCGGGTCTCGAGGGTGACGCTGCCGGCGACCTGGGGCGACTCGGCGGCGCTGGCGCTCGACGTCGACGGCGACGGCGACCTCGACAACAAGCTCGGCAGCCTCGAGGCCACGCTGACGCAGGTCTACGGCAACTGGCACCCGGACGTGGCGCTGGCGTCGATGCTCGCCAGCCGCTCGACCGGCTGGCTGCTGAAGGTCGAGCGGTGCGAGGGCTCGCCGCGGCTGGCGGTCAGCCTCGGCGTCGGCACGGACGCGGACGGCGACGGCGCGTTCGAGGTCGCCGACTGGGGCGAGCCCGCGGTCGGCAGCGGGCAAGTGGCTCGCGGCGGGGTCGGCGCGCTGCCGGTCGCGCGGCTCGGCGACGGCACCGGCTCGCCGGACGGCGACGACGGCTGGGCGCCCGAGCTCGGGCTGGCGGTCTCGATCCAGCCGGGCGCGCGCGACTTCACGGCCACGATCGGCATGGGCGTCGAGGTGACGGACGAGCTGCTCGCCCCGGTCGCCGGCTTCCTGACCGCGGCGCTGCAGGCCGGCGACTCGCGGTTCGCCGCCGGCATCGACCTCGACCACGACGGGACCGTGTCGGTCACCGAGCTGCGCCAGGCCGCCGCGGTCCGCACGCTCCTGTCGAGCGACCTCGACCTGACCATCCCGTGCGACACCGGCGAGTGCTATCAGCCCAACACCGACGGTCTCGCCGACCGCATCTCCATCGGCTTCGGCATCACCGCCGTCCCGGTCCGCGTCGACTAGCCCCCTCGCTCGCCGGCCCGCCCGCGTCGGTGGCCTGCTGCCCGGCAGCCCCTTCCACCGCGGCGCCTTCGTCGGTGACCGCCGCCCCCCAGGGTCGACCCGGATCGCGCTGCCGCCCCGAGCGAGCGACAAGATCGATCGCTCGGATCGTCGCGCGCCCCTCGAGGCTCTTGGGGCTCCCCTGTCAACGCCCCACGGACCGGCCGCTCCCCTCTGCACCGCCGGCCCCGGCCTCGATGGAACTTCTCCTCTCCGCGCCACGTCGGACGGGCACGCTCCGCCGCGCGCCGCCTCGGTGGGAGCCGCACTGCCCTCGCGCCGCCCCGGTGGAGGCCCGCCGTCGCGCCGCCTCGGTGGGAGCCGCACTGCCTTCGCGCCGCCTCGGT
>DASZXE010000846.1:0-1860 GCA_035546475.1 Kofleriaceae bacterium | reverse complement strand
CGGCGCCGGCCGGCGTCACCGCCGCTGAGCTCGCCGCCCTGCCGCGCCTCGATCCGAAGGCCCGCGCCGCCATGCGCGCCGACTGCGAGGCCGGCGCCGCCCGCTGCGATCGCCTGATCCTCCTCGGCCGCCTCGAGCGCGCCGCGCTCGTCCGCGCGCTCGCCGCCCGCGACCTCGTCGTCGATCCCGCGCCCGCCGGCAAGCGGGTCCGCCGCATCCTCGTCGTCACCCTCGCGCCGTTCGGCCAGGAGGCGCGCTGGCTCGAGTGGGCCAACTTCTTCCACGTCGACAGCAAGCCGGGCGTCATCGCCCGCGAGGTGCTGGTCCGGCCCGGCGATCGCTGGGTGCAGGACGACGTCGACGAGACCCAGCGCAAGCTGCGCGACCCGCTGTTCGCCACCGTCGCCGTCATCGTGCCCGTCCGCCCGGCGGCCGCCTCGGCCGATCCGCCGCTCGCCGACGACGAGGTCGACCTCCTGGTCGTCAACCGCGACATCTTCAGCCTCCGGCTCAACTCGAACTACGAGATCCAGGCCGGCCAGATCACCTACCTCGCGCTCTCTCTCTCGGAGAACAACTTCCTCGGCCGCCGCAAGCTGGCCGCCCTCACGTTCACGATGGACCAGGCGTCGTTCGCCGTCGGTCCGCTCTACATCGACAAGAACCTGCTGGGCCGCCGCCTCGACTTCCGCTTCCGCGGCGGGCCGATCATCAACCGCGACAGCGGCGGCATCGAGGGCTCCGACGGCACGATCACGCTCAGCCGGCCGCTGTGGTCGCTGAAGAGCAAGTGGAGCTGGAACCTCGCCGTCGCCCGCAGCAACACGGTCGCCCGCAGCTTCAAGGGCACCTCGTTGCGCCTGTTCGACGCCGACGGCGACGACACCACCACCGACGATCAGGTCCCGTGGCGCTACCGCCTGCGCACCGCGTCGGCCGGCGGCGGCGTGGTCCGCGCGTGGGGCGACGGCCTCGAGCAGCGCCTCGGGCTGTCGTACGAGCTGTCGAGCGTGCGGCCGTCGGTGCAGGACGATCTCGTCGCGTCCACGCCGGCCGACGTGCTCGCCGCCTTCCGCGACCAGGTGCTGCCGCGCTCGGAGCGCGCCGGGGTCGCCACCGCGACGTACGAGATCTTCACGGCCCACTACCGCGACTACGTCGACATCGACGGCTACGACCTCGCCGAGGACGTCCGGCTCGGCCCGAGCGTCAGCGTCGGCCTCGGCGCCGCCCTCCGCGCGCTCGGCTCCGAGAACCAGTTCGGCACCGCCTCGATCGACGCCGGCTGGACGCTGCCGTGGGGCGGCGACGGCCTCGCGTCGCTGGCCGCCAGCTTCTCGACGCGGCTCGAGGACGACGCCGCGATCGACCGCAGCGCGGCGACCACGCTCCGCGTCGTCTCGCCGGCGTCGCGCCTCGGCCGCATCGTCGGCGAGCTCCGGCTGTCGGGCCTGTTCCGCGAGCACGCCAACCGCTTCTTCACCCTCGGCGGCGACAACGGCCTGCGCGGCTTCCCGGTCGGCGCGTTCGCCGGCCTCCGCCGCGCGGTGGCGCAGCTCGACGCCCGCACCCGCTCGGTCCGCTTCCTCCTCGGCACCCGCTGGGGCCTGCTCGGCTTCTACGACGTCGGCGACGCCGCCGACACCGTCGGCCAGCTCTCGCTCCACCAGGACGTCGGCGTCGGCCTCCGCGCGCTGACGCCGCAGCTCTCGCGCGAGGTGTTCCGCTTCGACCTCGCCTTCCCCCTCGACGGCGCCCAGCGCGGCCACCCGCGCCTCATCCTCGGCTACCAGCAGGCGTTCTGAATCAGTTCAGCTTGCGCGCGACCGGCCGGCCGGCGGCGGCGCCACCGCCGGCCCC
>DASZXE010000845.1:0-3025 GCA_035546475.1 Kofleriaceae bacterium | reverse complement strand
CTCCTGTTCGTGCTCGTCGTCGTGCTCACGCGCGAGCTGCTGCCGCCCCCCGCCGCCAGCGCGCGCCTGCCAGAGGCGCAGGCGCTCGGGCCCGCGTGCGAGCGGCGGGCGGCCGCCGGGCGCGCGTTCCCGGCGTGGCTGGTGTCGCTGCTGGTCATCGCCGCGACCGTCGGCCTCGAGCGCATCGTCGCCCACGGAACCTGACGGCGCTGCTACGCTTGAGGCCGGCGCCGTGCGGTTCCTCAATCACTTCTCGTTCGTGCTGCTGGCGATCTGCGCGGTCGGGCTGGCGGCGACGTTCACGCGGCGCGCGCGGGTGTGGCTGCGCATCGCCATCCCGGGCGTGCTCGCGGCGGCGGCGATCGTCGCGTTCGTGATGCTGCGGACCGGCGCCGGCAACGTCCGCTCGGTCGCCGACTTCGACAAGGCGCTCGGCGCCGGCAAGCCGGTGATGCTCGAGCTCTACTCCGACTATTGACTGGCCTGCCTCAAGGCCAAGCCCGTCGTCGACGGGCTCGAACGAGAGGTCGGCGGCAAGGCGGTCTTCCTCCGCGCCAACCTGCTCGACGACGTCGGCGAGGCGCTCGGCGATCGCTTCGATGCGAACGCATCGCCGACGTTCCTCGCCTTCGATGCGCAGGGCCACCTCCGCCTCCGCGCCCAGGGGGTCCACGTCCCCGTCGACGAGCTGCGCCGCGTCCTGCTCGCGAAGTAGCGCGAGCGCGGCCGCACAGGGTAGGCCAGAACAACGATCGCGATCGATCGCCGCGCGCGAATTCGATCCCTTGCATCGTCGCGTCGGCGTCGAAGACGCATGCTGGCCAAGCCTGTCAGCGGTGGAGCTTGCGGGCGAGGTCGATCATGGCGACGGCCTGGCGGCGGTAACCCTCGCGGTCGGGGCCGACGGCGCCGTGGGCGAGCGAGCTGACGTCGCTCCACGCCACGCTGCCGCGCTCGGGCGAGTCGCGCAGGAGCTCGCCGAAGCCGGCGATCGCGAGCGCCCAGCGGAAGTCGTCGGAGGTGCGCGCGAGCGGCGTCGTCGCGTCGGCGACCGGGAACGCCATCAGCGTCGACGTGTCGGAGCCGGGCGGCTTGTAGCGCACCTTGATCGTCATCAGCTCGTTCGAGCCGGTGGTCGCCGCCGGCACCTGGTACTTGAGCTTCTCGGCCGGCGGGCCCGGCACCTTCGCGCCGGCGGGCACGATCTCGTAGAGCGCCGTCACGGCGTGGCCCGCGCCGAGCTCGCCGGCGTCCTTGGTGTCGTCGGCGAAGTCGCGGTCGGCGAGCAGGCGGTCCTCGTAGCCGATGAGCCGGTAGCCGGCGACCTTCGCCGGGTTCAGCTCGACCTGCAGCTTCACGTCCTTGGCGACGGTGACCAGCGTCGCGCCCGACTCCTTGACGAGCACCTTGCGCGCCTCGTCGAGCGAGTCGATGTAGGCGTAGTTGCCGTTGCCCTTGTCGGCGAGCGCCTCCATCGTCGAGTCCTTCACGTTGCCCATGCCGAAGCCGAGCACCGTCAGGTAGACGCCGTGCTCGCGCTTGTCCTCGATGAGGCGGGTCAGGTCGCCCTCGCTGGTGACGCCGACGTTGAAGTCGCCGTCGGTGCAGAGGACGACGCGGTTGATGCCGCCGCGGATGAACGACGCCTGCGCCAGCTTGTAGGCGAGCTCGATGCCGGCGCCGCCGTTGGTCGAGCCGCCCGCCTCGAGGCCGGCGAGCGCGGCGCGGATCGTCTCCTTGTCGCCGCCGCCGGTGGTCGGCAGCGCGAGGCCCTCGGCGCCGGCGTAGACGACGATCGACACCCGGTCCTGCGGGCGGAGCTGATCGACCAGCAGGTTCATCGCCTGGCGCAGCAGCGGCAGCTTGTTGGCGTCCGACATCGAGCCTGACACGTCGAGCAGGAAGACGAGGTTGCGCGCGGGCACGTCGGCGTCGGCGATCGGCGCCGACTGCAGGCCGACCCGCACGACCTCGAAGCCGGCGTGCCACGGGCTCGGGCCGACCTCGGTGGTGACCGTGAACGGCTGCTTGCCCTTCGGCGCCGGATAGGCGTAGCGGAAGTAGTTGAGCAGCTCCTCGACGCGGACGGCGTCGGGCGGCGGGAGCTGGCCCTCGTGCAGGAAGCGGCGCGTGTTGGCGTACGACGCGGTGTCGACGTCGATCGAGAAGGTCGACAGCGGCGCCTGCTCGACGTGGTGGAACGGGTTGTCCTCGAGGCGCTCGTAGGCCTCGGTGTTGCCCTCCTGCTCGCCGCCGGGGCCGACGGCGACCGGCGCGACGGCGCCGGTGGCGATGCCGTTGACGACGTACGTGTTCTCGAGCGAGCTCGAGCCGGAGAAGGTCACGCCGGTGCCGTCGCCCTGCGAACCGGCCGCGGCGCCGAGCGTGCTGCCGAACGTGCGGCCGGGCACCGGGACGTTCTTCGTGTACTCCTTGTCGATGGTGACGCCCTGGGTCGTCGAGGTCCGATCGATCGTCGGCGGCCTGTCCTCGATCGTGATCGCCTCGCCGGCGGCGGCCTTGCCGTCGAGCTTCTGCAAGACCTCCGTCACCTTCGCCACGGCGACGACGACGTGGCGGCGCTCGACGGAGACGCCGCCCCAGTAGAACGTGAGCAGGTACGTGCCGGGCGCGAGGCCGGTGAGCTCGTAGGTGCCGTCGTCCTCGGTGATCGCGGTGACGACGGTCTTGCCCGCCGTCGCGACCACGGTGGCGCCGGGCAACGGCTCGCCGGTGGCCGCGTCGCTGACCCGGCCGCGGATGCTGCCCGTGGTGGCGGTCTGCGCCCAGACCGGGGGTCCGTCCACGAGCGGGGCGGCGGCGGCGGTCATCAGCGCGGCGATCAGCAGCGTTCGAGCTCTCATGGTGCCGTCCACGCACGAGCGCGCGCCGCGGTCGATCACGCGCGCTCACAGGCGTGCGCGCCCGCGCGCGGGGCGGTGTCGCAGGTCGCGAGGCCGCGAGGTCGCGAGGCCGCGGTCAGGCGTCGCGCGCGGCGGCGACGGTGGCGGCCCAGTCGGCGACC
>DASZXE010000844.1:0-5958 GCA_035546475.1 Kofleriaceae bacterium | reverse complement strand
GGTCACCGCCAGCGTCGCCGCGTGACCGAGACTCCCCGGCGACGCGGCGGGCGGCGGTCCGCCGGCCGGCTGCGGAGGCGCGCCCGCGGCCGGCACCGACGGCGGAGGCCCCGCGGGCACCGACTGCGCGCCGGGCACCAGCGTCGGCTTGCCCTGCAGCCCCGCCAGCATGTCGGCGGCCTGCCACCCCATCACCGTCTTCGCGTTGGCCCCACCCGGTCCGCCCGCAGGCGCCGCCGGCGCGGCGACCGGCGGTTGCTTCGCACCGCAGAACACGCAGTGCATCGCGGTGTCCGGGATGTCCTTCTGGCAGCTCGCACACTTCTTCAACGCAGTTCTCCTCGGCCCCGAGCTAGACGATGGGAGCCGCAGACCTCTCGCAGGGTCCCGGAAAGGTCGGCCTATTAGCGCCCGCGCCGTCGCTCCGTGTCAATCGTCGCTGGTGGAAACCACCGACGCGGATCCGTGACGAGACCGGACGAACGCGGGTCGTGTGACCACGCCTGCGAGACGCGCGGATTGCGCCGGCAAGCCCGGCGGCACGCGCTATGCTTCCCGTCATGGCCCAGGCCGAATCCAAGAAGTCACAGGTCCTCTGGCTGCTCGTCCTGGCCGCCGTGCTGTTCCTCTGGTGGTACCTGCGGCCCCAGCCCGATCACGGCGCGTCGGCCGACGACATCGCGGCCGATGCGCGCGCGGCGGTCGGCGCCGATCCGGACGATCTGCTCGTCGATCTCCGCGACGACGCGACGGCCGCGCAGGTCGCCACGCTCGATCGCGAGCTCGGCATCGACCTCCAGCTCGTCGACGACCAGGCGAAGCACGAGCAGCTCTACCGCGCCCACGTCGACGCCGCGCGCGCCGACGACGTGCTCGCCGCGCTCTCGCACCGCCCGGAGGTCGAGATCGCCGAGCACGACGCGGTCTACTCGCTGTCGCCGACCGAGCAGGCGAGCGAGGTCACCGCGTCCGACGTCGCGCCGCCCGACGGGACCTGGAAGGGCTTCCCGGACGATCCGCTCTACGAGCGGCAGTGGCACATGCGCCAGATCGGGATGCCCGAGGCGTGGAAGCTCGCCGACGGCAACGGCGTGATCGTCGCCGTCATCGACACCGGCGTCGCCTACGAGGACTACGGCAAGTTCCACGAGGTCGAGGACCTGAAGGGCGTCGAGTTCGTGAAGCCGTACGACTTCGTCGGCAACACCACGCACGGCGACGACGACCACGGCCACGGCACCCACGTCGCCGGCACGATCGCGCAGGTCACCCACAACGGCGTCGGCGTCGCCGGCATCGCCCGCAACGTGAAGATCATGCCGCTCAAGGTGCTCGGCGCGAACGGCTCCGGCTCGGTCGCCGGCATCGCCGACGCGATCCGCTACGCCGCCGACAACGGCGCCAAGGTCATCAACATGAGCCTCGGCGGCCCGTTCCCGTCGCGCGTGCTCAAGAAGGCGGTCGAGTACGCCCACAAGAAGGGCGTCGTGATCGTCTGCGCGGCCGGCAACGAGAGCCGTGGCAGCGTCGGCTACCCGGCGGCCTACCCGGGCGCGATCGCGGTGTCGTCGACGCAGGAGGACGAGGCGCTCGCCTTCTACTCGAACTACGGCAAGGACATCGACCTCGCGGCGCCGGGCGGCAACACCCGCGGCGCGACCGGCGAGAAGGGTGGCGTCCTCCAGAACACGATCGTCGTCGGCAACCCGGCGAAGAGCGGCTACTTCGCGTTCATGGGCACGTCGATGGCGTCGCCGCACGTCGCCGGCGTCGCCGCGCTGGTCGTCGGCGAGGGCGTCACCAACCCCGACATGGTCGAGAAGATCCTCAAGGACAGCGCGCGCAAGCCGAAGAACCAGAAGTACTCGTCCGACCGCTACGGCGCCGGCATCGTCGACGCGCCGGCCGCGGTCCTCGCCGCCCGCTCGAAGCACGGCGCGGAGCAGGGCGGCCTGGCGCTGCTCCTCGCGGCGGCGGTCGCGGCGACCGCGCGCCGCCGCAAGCTCGGCGCGCCGATCGGGGCCGGCTTCTTCGGCGCGGCGGTGCTCGGTGCCGGCGGCCTGTTCTTCCTGCCGTGGCTCGCCGGCGGCCTGTCGTCGTGGTGGGGCGTCGAGGCCCTCACCCGCGGCCTGCCGTCGCTCGACATCTCGCTGCTCGGGCCGCTGTCGCACGGCAACCCGCTGTTCATGAGCGCGCTCCTGCCGCTCGGGCTGATCGCGGTCGCGGGCGGCGTGGCGCGCTGGCGCGGCGTCCTCGCCGGCCTCGCGGTCGGCGTCGGCGCCCACCTGTTGTTCTACGCCGCGGTGCCGGTCTTCGACGTGAGCTACGTGCCGGGCGCGCTGCTCGACACCGTCTGGCTGGCGGGCAACGCCGCCGTCTGCGCCGCGCTCGCGGTGCTCACGCTGCGGCGCTGAACCCGACCATGGCGGCGCGGGTGAAGGCGGTGGCCCGGCGACACCGGGTCACCGTCCGGCGCGATCAGTACAAGTTCTCGTGCGCGCACATGACCGTCTTCCCGGACGGCACCAAGGAGCGCCTGCACGGGCACAACTACCAGCTCGGCCTCGAGCTCGAGCTGACCGACGTCTCGTTCGCGCGCATGCTGCCGTTCGCGGCGGTCAAGGACTGCCTGGCCGCGCTGTGCGTCGAGCTGCGCGAGCGGGTCCTGGTCGCCGAGCAGAACCCGCTGACGACGATCGTGCGCGCCGACGACGAGGTCGAGCTGCGCGTCTGCGGCAAGCGCTACGTCTTCCCGCGCGAGGACGTCGTGCTGCTGCCGATCGACAACGTGTCGGTCGAGGCGCTGGCCAGCCACCTCGGCGACCGCGTCGTCGCCGCGCTCGCGCCCGCGCTGTCCGCGGGCACCGTGACCGCGCTCGAGCTTTGGGTCAGCGAGAGCCCGGGCCAGGGCGCGACCTGCCGCCTCGAGCTCGAGGCCGCCGGCGCTTCGCAGGCGCTCTAGAAGATGTAGGTGCCGCCGCCGAGCCAGCCGCCGCCGACCGCGGCGCCGTCGTCGACCGCCGGCGTCGCCGCGACCGGCCCGCTGTCGAAGCGGATGATGCGGCCGGCGGTGACGAACGCGCTCGCGTCGGGCGCGATCCACGCATCCTCGATCAGCTTGGCCCAGTCGGTGTCGACGAACTGCTTCGCCGCCGGATCGTAGAGCTGCCACTCGGTGTAGCAACCGTCGCCGCAGGAGTACGAGGTCGCGACCCGCCACAGCTTCGGCGTGACCTCCTCCGCGGTGCCGCAGGTGTCGCTGTCCTCGCAGTTCGAGGTGTCCTGCAGCTCGACCCGGTGCTGCGCGGTCGACGGCGCCGCGCCGAGCGAGCGGCCCTTCGCGCGGGCGGCGATCTTCGCGAGCAGCGGCCCGTCGGCGATCTGGCCCTGCTCGACCGCCGCCTCCCACTGCTCCTGCTGGTCCCACAGCTCCAGGATGCCGCCGCTGCCGCTCAGGCTCGGCGCGTCGCTGACCGTCAGCACGATGTGCGGCGTGATCGGATGGCCGGCGGTCAGCTCCTCGCTCATGCCGTGGTCGTCGCCGGGGATCGGGTAGGCGATCGTGACCATCGGCGCGCCGGCGTCGGTGTCGGTCGGCAGGCCGGTGACGACCGTCTTCGTCATCGGCGTCGTCGCCGAGCTCTCGAGGTCGAGCACCTGGATCGCCGCCGCGTCGCCGGTGCCGTACCAGACGACGTCGCCGCGGTTGTCGACGAGCGCCCACGGCACCGGGCCGGGCACCAGCACCTTCTGCCGCGCGCCGTCGGCGGAGATCGCGCGCAGCCCGTCGGGGCCGGGCACGATCGCGACCGCCGCGCCGGCGCCGACGTCGCGCACGAGCTGGCCGCCGAGCGACAGCTCGCCGCCGCCGCTGTTGTTGGCGACGACGGCGGGGTGCGCCGTGCCGCCGCCGCAGCCCACCGCGGCCCCGGTCACCCATGCGAGGATCGCCACACCGAGCTTCGTCATGCGGCGCAATCTACACCGCCCGTGACGCCGGTTCGCAGCGGCAGGTCTACCATCGGCCCATGAAGCGCCTGCTGCTCGCCGCCTCGCTGTGCGCGCTGACCGCGTCCCCCGCCGCGGCCGCGCCCGATCCGTTCGCGGCCTTCATCGCGAACGTGGTGGCCAACCCGAAGGCGGCCGCCGCCAGCCTCGCCGACTGCAAGCTGCTCCTGGCGCCGACCGGCGCGGCCCGGACGCCGTGCCTGCTGACCCTCGACGACTTCGCCGGCGCCGACCGGCTCGAGGTCTCGCGGCTCGCCTACGGCGCCGTCAAGAGGAGCGTGCTCGCCTACCTCGACGCCGACGTCCGCGCGTTCGCCGGCGGCAAGGTGATCGGCACCTATCACGTCGTCGCCATCTCCAGCGTGATGGCCCCGGACAGCTTCGCGCCGGCCGCGATGCAGGTCGCGAAGCTCGTCAGCGACAAGGACGCGGCCGCGAAGGCGAAGGCGAAGACGCTGCCGCCGGCGCCGTCGATCGCCGACTGGACCGCGCCGCCGCCGAAGGAGATGGACGACAGCGACCAGGACGATCGCTCGATGGGCCTCGACGAGCTCGGCCGCTGGGCGCAGGGCGGCGCCAAGGCCGCCCTCGCCGATGTCGCCGCCGACGACGGCATCGTGTTCGGCAGCGGGCCGAAGCAGCGCTACACGGGCAAGGCCGCCGGCAAGGCGATCAAGAAGTGGAAGCTCGGCCTGGCCGCGAGCGACGACATGACCCGCGACGGCGACGAGATGATCGTCTACGGCGCGACCGACGTCGTCGCGACGATGCCGGACCGGACCTCGCTCACCTACGCCGCGCTCGTCGTCGGCGTCGTCCGCTACGACGACATGAGCGGCGACCACCTCTGGGCGGCCCGGCTCGTGTCGTTCGGCGTGCCGCAGTAGCCCGGCGTCGCCGCTAGTCGCAGTCGACCCAGCGCCGGTAGCGCAGGCCGACGTCGCGGCCGAGCATCCACTCGAGCGCGTAGACGCCGAGCGGCTCGAGGTCGGTCGGCGTGCATGTCCAGCCGTCGCGCGTGACGACCTCGCAGCTCGCGCCGGGCGCGAGGCACGGCGTCTTCTTCGGCAGCGCGAGCGCGCCGAGGATCCCGACGATCGCCGCGGTCTGCCGCGCGCGCGCCGTCATGCCTCGACCCAGCATCATGATCGCGGTTCGCCGGCGGGCACGCCTCATGGTGCCCTGTCGGCCCGGTGGACGCACGCGCGCCGCGCTTCGTGCGCCGCCGGACGGGCCTCGCGCGACGCCCGCCGGTCGGCCACCATCCCGGCCCCCCGGCGCGGCCCGGGCCGGGCCCGCTGCCGCCTGCGCGCCGGCGAGGCCGACTCGACAGAGCCAAGGCCATGGCCTCGCAATGATTCGGGGATTTGAACCTTGATGGAATCTTGATCCGGATGGATGGTAGGTCGTCCCGTCGCCACCGCTGGCGCCCCGATGCAGACCGCCGCCGACGCGCATCCGCAACCCCGGGCCACGACCACCCACGCGGTGCCGCACACCCCGCGGGCCCTCGTGCTCGCGTCGCTGGGCGCCCTCGGCGTCGTCTACGGCGACATCGGCACCTCGCCGCTGTACGCGGTGCGCGAGTGCCTGGCCTGGCCGCACTCGCAGCACGCGCTCTACCCGGACGAGCCCACGGTGCTCGGCGTCATGTCGCTCGTCTTCTGGGCGCTGATGCTGGTCGTGGTGATGAAGTACCTGGTCTTCGTCCTGCGCGCCGACAACAAGGGCGAGGGCGGCATCCTCGCGCTCGCCGCGCTGCTCGAGGGCGAGAACGGCAAGCGCGTGAAGCTGGCGCTGCCGCTGCTCGCCGGCCTGTTCGGCGCCGGCCTGCTGTTCGGCGACGGCGTCATCACGCCGGCGATCTCCGTGCTCGGCGCGGCGGAGGGTTTTTCGAGTTTCGATCTGCGGGCGACGCGCTTCGTGCCGGCCATCGCGTGCGTGATCCTC
>DASZXE010000843.1:0-4208 GCA_035546475.1 Kofleriaceae bacterium | reverse complement strand
CGGGGGGTTGACCGCTCGCTGCGCTCGCTGGGGGGTGGACCGGCGAGGCGCCGCTCGCCTCGCGCCGACGCGCGCTCGCCGGCGCCTGATCGGAGGCGCGGCGCGTGCGGTCAGCCGCCTGGCGCGCGCGGCCACTGCCGGCGGAGGCGCGGCGCGCGATGGTGCACGCATGACGCTCCCCAGCTACGACAGCCACCCGACCTGGCGCCGCTACCAGCCGTTCTTCCCCGAGGGCATGCGCTGCACGCCGGCGTCGACGCCGACCGAGAGCCACTGGCGCTGGCGCGACCTCGACGTCCACCTCGACCGCCTCGACGTCCCCGGCGCGCCGCTGAAGGTCATCGTGCTGCACGGCGCGGGCGCCTACGGCCGGGTGATGGCGCCCGCGTCGGTGATCGCGCACCGCTACGGCTACGCGACGGTCGCCCCCGACCTGCCCGGCTATGGCCTCACCCGCGTGCCGTGGCGGCGCATGAGCTATCCGCTGTGGATCGACTGCGTCTGCGACCTCGTCGACGCGGAGCTGGCGCGCGACGGCACGCCGATCGTGCTGTTCGGCGTCAGCCTCGGCGGGCTGCTCGCGTACCAGGTGGCGGCGCGGATCGCGGCCTCGGCGGCGACGGCGCCGGCGCGCGCCGCGGCGCTGCGCGGGCTGCTCGTGACGACGATCGCCGATCCGCGCGAGCCGGCGACCCGCCGCGGCTTCGCGCGCAACCGCGTGCTCGGCGGCCCGGGCCTGTGGCTGCTCGATCGCCTGGCGCCGCTCACCGACGGCCTGCCGCTGCCGATGGCGCGCGTGTCGCGCATGGACCGGATCTCGAACCGCCGCGAGCTGAGCGCCCTGGTCGCGTCGGACCGGCTCGGCGGCGGAAGCTGGGTGCCGGCGCGCTTCCTGCGCACGCTCATGACCACCGCGCCGGCCGTCGAGCCGGAGGCGTTCACCGCCTGCCCGGTGCTGCTCGCCCATCCGGGCAACGACCGCATGACCGAGCTCGAGCTGTCACGCCGGTTCTTCGACCGGCTCGCCGCGCCGAAGCGGCTGGTCGTCCTCGACGGCGCGAGCCACATGCCGACCGAGCACCCGGGCGTCGATCAGCTCGAGGCGGCGGCGGTCGACTTCCTGCGGACGCTCCACGCCCCGAGGGCCACGGCAGGGGCGCGGGCGCGGCAACTGTAGGCACAATACGGCAGATGCCCGACCACCGATCCGGTCTGACCCGGACGCCGGGTGGAGGCCCATCGACGGTAACGTCGGGGTCCATGGCCGTCCCGCGCGCTGCCCCGGTCGCCTCGGTCGCCTCGGTCGCCTCGGTCGCCTCCTCGGTCGCCTCGGTCGCCTGGTTCGCGCTCCGGCTGGCGCTCGTGCTGGCGGCGGTCGCGGCGCCCGGCGCGTGCGTCCCCGAGCGCCACGTCGTCGACGTGCGCTCGTTCGCCGGCGAGGACGAGGCGCCACCGGTCGGCGGCGAGCTGCGCCTCGCGCGCCCGCGGCCGGGCCCCGGCGACGTCGGGCCGGTGATCGGCTTCCCGCTCCGCCACACCGAGGTCCACACGCGCATCGTCGGCGCGCTCGCGGTCACCACCTTCGAGCAGGTCTTCGAGAACCCGCTCGACGAGCCGACCGACGCGGTCTACGTCTTCCCGCTCGGCGATCGCGCCGCGGTCTCCGCGTACCGCATCACGATCGGCCGCCGCACGATCGAGGGTGTCATCCAGCGGCGGGCGCAGGCGCGCGCGACCTACGAGGCGGCGCGCGCGGCCGGCCACACCGCGGCGCTCCTCGAGCAGGTGACGGCCAACGTCTTCTCGCAGCGGCTCGCCAACCTCGCGCCGCACGAGGCGATCGACGTCCGCTTCGAGGTCAGCGAGCCGCTGGCGGTGCGGGACGGCGCGCTCGAGCTGGTGCTGCCGCTGACGGTCGGGCCGCGCTACCTGCCGTCGGCGCACGGCGCGCGCCGGGTGTCGGCGCGCCAGGCGGCCGATCCGGCGCCGCCGGACGACGGCCGGGAGACGTCGGTCGGCTACGTCGACGCGACGATCGCCGGCCACACGATCGACTTCACCGCCGACGTCGACTTGCCGGTCGCGCCGGCGGACGTGTCGAGCCCGTCGCACGACCTCGTCGTCGACACGCCGTCGCCGGGGCACACGACGATCCGGCTCGCCGCCCGCGACGAGGTGCCGAACCGCGACCTCGTCGTGCGCATCCGCACCGGCGTGGCGAGCGCGCGGGTGACGTCGTCGGCGCACCGCGGCCCCGATGGCGGCTACGCGGTCTTCACGATCGTGCCGCCGGCGATCGTGCGGCCGGCCGAGCGCACGACCCGCGAGGTCATCATCCTCGTCGACCGGTCGGGCTCGATGGAGGGCCGCGGCCTCGAGCAGGCGCAGGCGGTCGCGAGGGCGATCGTCGACGGCGCCGAACCGGGCGACACCGTCAACGTGCTCGCGTTCGCCGACGACGTCAGCCGGTTCGCCGGCGCGCCGGTGGCGATCGACGACGACGTGCGCCGCCACGCGCGCTCGTTCATCGACGACCTGGTCGCCAGCGGCGGCACCCCGCTCGCGACCGGCGTGCTCGCCGCGCTCGACGAGCCGGTCGAGCCGGGCCGCGTGCGCGCGGTCTACGTCATCTCCGACGGCCTCGTCGGCGACGACGACGTCGTGGTCGGCGCGGCGCGCGGCTCGCTCGGCAGCAACCGGATCTACCCGGTCGGCATCGGCGCCGCGCCGAACCGCGCGCTGCTCGACGACCTGGCGCGCGTCGGCCGCGGCTTCGCGACCTACGTCGGCCTGACCGACGACGCGGCGGCCATCGGCGCCGAGGTCGTCGCGCGCTCGCGGGCGCCGTACCTGACCGACGTCGCGATCGACTGGGGCGGCCTGGCGGTGCGCGAGCAGGCGCCGGCGCTCGTGCCCGACGTGCACGCGGGGCTGCCGCTCGCGGTGGCGGTGCGCTACGACGCGCCCGGCGCGGGGCTGGTGACGGTGCACGGCCTCGTCGCGGGGCTGCCGGTGAGCTTCCCGGTGCCGGTGACGCTGCCGGCCGTGGCCGATCAGCCGGCGGTGCGGCTCGCGTGGGCGCGCGCCCGCGTCGAGGATCTGCTGGCCGGCGCCGGCGGCGCGCGGGAGGCGCCGGAGGTGAAGCAGGCGATCGAGGCGATCGGCCTCGGCCACGGGCTGGTGACGCGCGAGACGTCGTTCGTCGCCGTCGATCGGACGCGGGTGGTGGCGCCCGGCGGCACCGAGACGGTGCTCGAGGCGCCGGCGACGGTCCCCGAAGGCGTCGACCTCGAGCAGGTGGCGCCGTCGCCGCACGACGAGCCGGTGCAGCGCGGCAGCAAGGTCGGCAGCGCGTACGAGCTGGGCTACGTCAACCCGCCGAGCAGCGGCGGTCGCGGCGGCGATGTCGATCCGTTGACGCTCGCGATGGTGGTGATGCTGGCGCCGGTCGTCTGGCTCCTCCGCCGGCGCGGACCCGGCGCGGCGGTGCGGGCGCGGCCCCGCACGCTCGACGACGTCGTGCGCGCGGCGCCGTGGACGCTCGCGCTCGCGTGGGCGGCGACGCTGGCGACCGCGCTCGCGCAGGCGGAGTCGTCGGCGGAGCTCGTGGGGCGGTGGACCGCGATCGGCGCGCGGGTCACCGGCGAGCCGTGGCGGCTGTGGACGGGGCCGCTGGTGCACGGGTCGTGGAGCCACCTGGTGCGCGACCTGGCGCTGGTGGCGATGCTCGGGCTCGCGTACGAGCCGGTGCTGCCGCGCTGGCGGACGCTGCTGGTGGTGGGGCTGGCGGCGCCGGCGGCCGCGTCGCTGGCGGCCGGCGCGACCTGGTACGGCGGGCTGTCGGGGCTGGGGCACGCGCTGCTCGCGGCGGTGCTGGTGTACGAGCTGCGCGACGGGCGGCGCGCACGCCGGCGGCTCGCGGCGGTCGTCGCGGTGGTGACGATCGCGAAGGTCGGCTACGAGCTCGCGAGCGGCGGGCCGGCGTTCCCGATGGTGCTCGGCTCGGGGCTGGTGCAGGACCCGGTGGCGCACGCGGCGGGGGTCGTCGGCGGCGCGCTCGTCATGGTCTGGCCGCGTACGATCGGCGGCGCGTTGCCCCTGGCGCGCGCGAGAGCCGTGCCATCATCGCGCGCGTGAAGCCGAGCAGATCCGCGCGCAGCGCGAAGTCGTCGACGAGCATGAAGGCCGGGGCCGCGAAGGGGACGGCG
>DASZXE010000842.1:0-20344 GCA_035546475.1 Kofleriaceae bacterium | reverse complement strand
CTGCTCGTCGCCCGGCTTGCCGCCGACGTCGCCGGTGGCCACCTGCGCCGGCAGCGGGTGCAGGTGCCACGCCTTCTCGAGCAGCTCGTGGAGCGCGTAGATGACCGGCGTGACCGCCACGGCGACGGTCACCTTCACGATGTACGACGTGATGATGATGCGGGTGAGCTGCGGCGCCGTCAGCTTGCGGCCGAACGCGATGGCGATGACGACCATGGTGTCGATGAGCTGCGAGACGACGGTCGAGCCGGTCGCGCGCAGCCAGAGGAAGCGCTCGCCGGTGAGCTTCTTGATGACGAAGAAGACGCTGATGTCGACGTAGTTGGCGGTGAGGAACGCGACCAGCGACGCCAGCTCGATCGTCAGCGCGCTCATGAAGACGTTCTGGAAGCCGAACGGCGTCATGTTGCCGTGGGCGGCCCAGTCCGGGCCATGGGCGGCCGGCACCCAGGGGGCCAGGTTGGCGAGCTGGACGATCGCGACCGCGAGCCCGATCGCGCCGGCGCCGAGCAGCGTCACCCGGCGGGCGACCTTGCGCCCGTAGAACTCGTTGATGATGTCGGTGAGGATGAAGGTGAGCGGGAACGGGATCTCGCCGGCGGAGATCCACCAGTCGTGGCCGAACAGCACGACGTGGGTGATCTTGCCGCCGATCAGGTTGCCGACCAGCAGGCAGGTCAAGAACGTCGCGACCAGCGTCATGAACAGCATCAGCCGCGCGTCGAGCTTCACCCGCCGATGGTGCCACCGCCGTCGCCCCCGGCGCCAGCACCCGCACCGTCCACCGCGGTGGACACGCTGCGAGCCGACGTCCAGCGGAGCGGACACCGGCGGACGCAACACGCGAGGACGCATGACCGCGGTGCGCGGCATCGCCCGTGCAAGTCAGCCGCGCATGCCCCCGCACCTCGCCGCGACGAGCTCCCAGGGGTCCGGCTGGGTAACTCATTTGCGGCGGGTTGCGCTCGGAGAGGTTCTGATTCCTGCAGTATCATCGAAGGTCATGGGGGATCCCGCGGCTCTCTCGCGCCTCGAGCGCGACGTGTACCGGCGCGTGCTCGCGCTGCGCACGTGTCCCGATCTGGCCAGTGCACTCGACGACATCCTCGGCGCGATCGTGGCGGCGACCGGTGCCGCGCGCGGCTACCTCGAGGTCCACGGCGGCCCGGAGGCGCGCGCGCCTCGCTGGAGCCTCTCGATCGGTTGTTCCGCCACCGAGACCGACGACATCCGGGCGGCGACCTCGCGCGGCATCGTCACCGCGACGCTGGCCAGCGGCAGCACGCTGCACGTGCCGCTGGCGGCGCTGGACGCGCGGTTCGCCGCTCAACCGAGCGTCCGCGAGCAGCGGCTGGAGGCCGTGCTGTGCGTGCCGATCGGAGACCTCGGCGGCGGCGTCCTCTACCTGGAGGGCCAGCGAGGCGCGGGCCCCTTCTCCGCCGAGGCGGTGGCGCTCGCCGAGGACATCGCGCGGCACCTGGGGCCGGCCGTCGAGGCGGCGGCGCGGGCGGCCGTGGCGCACCCGGATCCGACCGCGCCCTACCGCGAACGCCTCCGGCTCGACGGCGTCGTGGGCCGCAGCGAGGCGCTCGCGCGGGTGTTCGAGGCCGTCGCCCCGTACATGGCGCACGACGTGACGGTGCTCGTCACCGGCGAGCCCGGCACCGGCAAGACGCAGCTCGCGCGCGCGATCCACGACAACAGCCCGCGCCGCCACGGGCCCTTCGTCGAGCTCAACTGCGCCGCGATCCCGGAGGGACTGATCGAGTCCGAGCTGTTCGGGTCGATGCCGGGTGCCTTCCCCGGCGCGCGGCGCACCGCGGGCAAGGTGGAGGCGGCGGACGGCGGCACGCTGTTCCTCGACGAGATCAGCGAGATCCCGTTCGCCGCGCAGGGGAAGCTGCTCCAGTTCCTGCAGTCGAAGCAGTACTACGCGCTGGGGAGCCCACGACTCGCCAGCGCCAACGTCCGCCTCGTCGCCGCGACCAACGCGGACCTGCCCGCGATGATCGAGGCCCGCCGCTTTCGCGAAGATCTCTACTGGCGCATCAACATCGTGTCGGTGCGCATGCCGTCGTTGCACGAGCGGCGCGGCGACGTGTCGCCGCTCGTCGACGACCTGCTTGCCCGGCTGGCCGCCGAGCACCACCTGCCGGCGTTGACCGCGTCCGAGCGCCTGCGTGGCGCGCTCGAGGCCCGCGACTGGCGCGGGAACATCCGCGAGCTGCGTAGCCAGCTCGAGAACGCGCTCATCCGCGCCGCGGCCGAAGGTGCGCCGCAGGTGGAGGCGCGCCACCTGCCCGGCGGCGCCACCACCGAGGAGCCGCCGACGTTCCACGAGGCCACGCGGCAGTTCCAGCGCGACCTCCTCCGCCGCGAGCTCGAGGCCCGCGGCTGGAACATCACCGCCGTCGCCGAGCGCCTCGAGCTGTCGCGGGCGCACATCTACAACCTCATCCATCAGTTCTCCCTCACGAGGAAATGACCATGTCGAACAAGTGTTTCGAAGGGACCGACTCGGAGGTCGACGCCGACGAGAGCCCCATCACGCCGACTGACCTCAATAAGCATTTCCAGCAGGGCGACCTGCTGCACTGGTGGTACCTCGCGCCCGGCTACGGCTACGACCCGTACCTCGTCCGGTTCATCTCGCAGAACGGGACCACGCTGCGCTTCAACTTCATCGACTGCGAGACCGCGAAGGACGTCGGGCAACAGCACATCGTGAGCACCTCCGATACGGAGCTGCTCTTCCCCGGCATCCCGACGACGCTCCCGACCTCGAGCGACTACAGCGCCGGCCGCACGATCGGCTTCCTGATGCTCAATCCACGCGTCCTCGCTCGCGCGGGCCTGACCACCGACGCCACGGCGGCGAACACCGGGAGCCTGACGGCGTCCGGCAAGTGGCCCGGCACGGCGGCCGAGCCGTATCGCTACTACGCCCTCCAGAAGCAGCTCCGCCAGCTCCGAGAGGAGAACGCCCGCTACCGCGAGCGCGACGCCGCGCTCAGCCACCTGCTGGACCAGGTGCGTGACACGCCGGGCCTGCCGCCCGATGTCCGCAGCCGTATCTCTCACATCCTGGGGGGACCATGACGCTACACGTCTTTGCGGTCGGAGATCCCGATGATCCGGTGCTCACGGCCGCGTTCGACGCGGCCGTGGAGACGGATGAGCTGAAGAAGATCCGGGCCGGCGACCCGGAGGAGCTGCTCTCCAGGCTCGGTGAGCTGGTGGCACGGCTGGGGCCGATCGATGTCCTCGACATCTACGATCATGGCAATCCGGGTGAGCAGGCCTTCGGGCGCCCGGTCCAGGGTGAAAAGCCGCTCCTGTTCAAGAGCGACGACTCGATGAGCGCGCCGCTCACGGGGGTCGATCCCAAGCGCTTCGATCCCCTGCTCGGCAGGCACGCGCAGGTGAGGCTCATCGGCTGCGAGGTCGGCGCGACGAGCAACACCGCGGTGCCCCGGAGCGTGCGGACCGCGGGCCGGGCGCTCCTCCTCAAGCTCGCCCACGCGCTCGGCCGGCAGCGGGAGGTGCTGGCGAGCGTCGTCCCCGTGGTGGCCGCGGCGTTCGACGAGCACGGGTTCAGCGACGGCCCCGCCCGCGAGTCGCTGTACTCGTCTCACGCCGCGTGGGACGGCGAGCCCCAGGACCGTATCAAGAGCATCGCTCTCTTGAAGAGTCTCGGGTTCCCGCCGCACTGACCGCGTCACGCGAGTCAGCGATTCGCCACGCATCGCACGCCGATGCCGAACTCCGCGGTGACATCGGGGCGGGCGTTGCGCCACGTGACGAGCTGGTGTCCGAGGTTCGGCGGACTGCCCCAGTTGGCGCCCAGGACGATCCGCTGATCGCGGTACCGCGGATCGGTCGAGAGATCCGCGGACCACTCGCTCACGTTGCCCGCCAGATCGGAGACGTCATACGGGCTCGTATCGTCCGGGAAGCTCTTGACGGGCGCCACCGACGCGAGTGTCGGATAGTCGTACGCCAGATTGGTCGGGTGCGTGGTGGTCGGAACGACCCAGACGGTCGTGCGCGTGGCCGCCGGATCGTTCGGGGGGAAGCGATCGATCCCTCCACGAAAGGCCTTCTGCCATTGCTCGACGTGTGGGAGTTGCTCGCCGTGGAACCGGCAGTAGTCCCGAGCGACCTGCAGGGTGAACCCAACGGCGGGCAGGTCCGGCGGTGGATGCGCTCCGCCGGACGCCTGCAGCGGCAGCGCCACTTGCTCGCCGGTCCACGGCTTCATGTCGAGATACTCGGCGAACGCGCCGCGGGTGACCTCGGTGCGGTCGATGGCGAAGGCGGGCAGATCGACGAGCTCGTCGTGGGTCGTGTCGCCGCCGGGGTCGTCGACGTTGCGATAGAAGGGGCCGGCCGGGATGTCGACCAGCGTCGAGCGGCTCGCCGCGCACGTGGGGATCGACAGCGTGATCGGCTGGACGCGGTCGCGCTCCGTGTAGCCGGGCAGGCGCTGGAGCACGAGCTGGCTGGGGGCGCAGCCGGGACCACGATCGACCTCCAGGAACGCGCGGCCGGACCGCGCCTCCACGGTCTCGACCCACGCATCCTCGACCCACGCCGGCACGCCTCGACGGACCTCGACGGCGGTGAAGTCGCGGCCGGGCTCGAGCGGATCGTGCTCGTCCGGCGCGCGCAGTCGCCAGCGCAGGGGCGGCGGCGGCAGGGGCGTGCTCGCCTTCTGGGCGTCGGGATCCCAGTCGTACGGCGCGAGGCGCAGCTCGAAGCGGCCCATGTCCGCGGCGGCGAGCGAGATCTCCAGCTGTTGACGGCGCGTGCGCCGCTCGCTGCGCCCGAAGGCGATCGCCGCGATCACGGCGGCGGTCGCGATCGCGAGCAGCGCGCCACCGACCGAGCCGGTGATCCAGCGCCGGCGCAGCCGGCTGCGGCGCGTGCGATCGACGCCCGCGGCCAGGAAACGGCGCGACTCGGTCGGGATCTCGATGCGCCAGGCGTCGACCTTGCGGACCGCCTCGGCGAGCGTGGCCCCGGTCCACGTCTCGTCGTCGCGCCGGCCGCGCTTCTCCCACAGGGTCGCGGCCTCCTCGATCTCGGCGAGCAAGAGCCGCTCCTCGTGCGTTTCGTCGAGCCAGCGCGCGAGCCGCGGCCACGCCGACGCCAGCGCCTCGTGGGCCAGCTCGATCATCGGATCCTCGCCCTCGAGCTGGCGGGCGACGACCAGCAGGCGGCGATCGAGCAGCAGCTCGAGCAGCGGGCCGACCTCGGTGCCGTGGCCGTCCTCGAGCGCGGAGCGCGGGCGCGGGCGGCGCGTGCCGTCGGGGCCGACGAGCGCCAGGAAGATGGCGCGCACCCGACGGATGCGTTCGGGCGAGAGCTCGGCGAGCACGCGCTCACCGTGGGCCGCGAGCGCGCCCGAGGCGCCGCCGATGGCTTCGTATGCGGCGGTGGTCAACCGCCGGTTCTCGCGATCGCGCCGCTCCCACGCCGCCCGGCAGGCGAACTGCAGGAGCGCGAAGCTGGCGGGCTGACCGACCACATCGGCGGCGATCCGCGCGGGGAGCTGCGGCGTGTCGGTCGCGAAGCCGACGTTGCGGAGCGGCCCCCGCACCGCCTCCTCGAGATCGTCGGCGGTCGGCGGCGTGAGCACGTGCACGGCGCCGAGGTGCGACCGCATCGCCGGCGGATCGGAGAGGCGGGCGAGGAAGTCGTCGCGGATCGTCAGCACGATCCGCCACGGCTCGTCGGCGAGCGCCGCGGCGGCCAGCGCGGTGCAGTACGCCACCGCGTCGGCCGGCGCGAGGGTGAACACCTCCTCGAACTGATCGACGAACAGGAAGAGCCTGGCGCCGGCCTGGCGCGCCCGCGCTCCGAGCAAGAGCGACAGCCGGACCGGCTCGTCGCGCAGGCTCGCCGCCTGGGCCGGGTCGCCGAGCGCCGACGCGAGCGCGCTGAACGGCGACGGACCCGGGCGGCAACTGACGATCTCCCAGCCGGGCGACTCCTCGAGTCGCGGGATCACGGCGGCCGAGACGAACGAGCTCTTGCCGACGCCCGATGCGCCCACGATCGGCACCAGCGGGCGGCGCCGCAGCGCCTCGAGCACGGCGTCGAGCTCGGCGCCGCGACCGAAGTAGTTGCGGCTCTCGCTGCGGCCGAACGCGACGAGCCCGGGAAATGGACAGGGCACCTCGCCGCTCCCCGGCGCCGCGATCGGATCCAGCAGCGCCGTCACGCGCTGGACGACCTCCTCGGCGCGAGGACGGCGCGCCGGCGCACGGGCGAGGCAGTCGCGCACGAGGCCTGCCCACGGCGCCGTCGAGGCGGGCAGCGGTGGCTCGTCGGTCGCGAAGGCGAGCCGGGCGAGCGTCGCGTCGGAGAAAGGACGCGCGCCGGTCATGAGCTCGTGCAGCATGATCCCCAGCGCCCACACGTCGATCGCCGGCGTCGGCGGCTGGCCGGTCCATCGCTCCGGCGCCATGTAGCTCGGTGTGCCGGACGCGCCGGGCACCGACGAGCCGGCGAGCCGCGCGAGGCCGAAGTCGACGACACGCGGCCGGCCATCGCGCGGAATCACCACGTTCTCCGGCTTCAGATCGGCGTGGATGACCCCGTGGCTGTGCGCCTCGGCCACCGCCTCGGCGATCGCGCGCAACACCCGGAGTGCGTCGCGCTCCGGCAGCGGGCCGGCGCTGCAGCGCGCGCGCAACGAGTCGCCGTCGAGGTACTCGAGGGCGAGGTACGGGCGGCCCTCGTGCTCGCCGACGGCATGGAGGGTGACGATGTGCGGGTGGCTGAAGGCCGCCGTGGCGCGCGCCTCGTCGAGGAAGCGGTCGACGCCGTCGTGCTCGACCGCGGCGCGGCGGAGCACCTTGAGCGCCACCCGCCGGCCGAGGACGAGGTCCTGCGCCAGGTACACCTGGCCCATCGCGCCCTCGCCGATCAGCGCCTTGACCCGGTAGTCGCCCACGCGCGCGCCGGCGGCGAGGAGGTCCTCGCCGCGACCATCCGTCGGCCCGGCGATCGTCGTCTCCACCTGGAATGACGATGTCAGCCCGCCCGCGGACGGTCAAGGCGGGTCGCGGCGCCCCGCGCGGGTGTCAACTCCGCTGGACTGGCGGCCCGGCGCCTGTCCAGCGAGCTTGACCGGTCTCGTCCGCGCGGCGGCGTGCGCGCGTGTCGCTGCGGCACGTTGAGGCAGCGTGGCGGGCGAGGAGCGCCTGGCGCGGGCGTTGCTCTACGACGGCCAGGCGCTTCGCGTGGCGTGGGGAGGCTCGTCTGCGGACGGGCTCCTGCCGCGGGTCGCCGGAGGGATGACGATGATGCGATCACAGGCGATGGCCGCGCTGGTGGCGGCGGATGTGTACGAGCAGGAGATCCGGGCGGAGCTCGCGGCGGGCCGGGCGGCGCGGGCGGTGGAGCTCGTGCGCCGGACGTATGGACAGGCGATCTACGGGCGCGCGCTGCAGATGACCCGCGACGCGGCGACCGCCGAGGACGTCGCGCAGGAGGCGCTCATGCGCATCTGGCAGGGGCTCGGCGCGCTGCGGGACGGGACGAGCGTGCGCGCGTGGGTGATGACCGTCGTCGTCCACGCCGCGCTCGACGAGCTGCGCCGGCGCGTGCGCCGGAACCGGCTGCTCGACGACGGCGTCGCCGCGGCGGAGGTGGCGGACGCGCGGCCGCTGGCCGCCGACGCGCTGGCCGCCGAGGAGCTGCGGCGCGACGTGCGGCGGTGCGTGCAGACGCTGTCGCCGCGGGTGCGCGCGTCGGTGCTGCTCCGCTTCGACGAGGACCTCACCTACGCGGAGGTCGGCCGCCGGCTCGACGAGCGCGGCGACACGGTGCAGATCCGCGTGCACCGCGCGCTCACGCGGCTGTGCGGCACGCTGCGCCGTCACGGGATCGACGGCGGCACCCGGACGCGGAGACCGCCGCCGGTGCGCGAGCCGCGGCCCGCGGCCGGAGCCGGCGGGCGCGCGGCGGCGCGCGTCAGCGGATGACCTTGCCGTCGGCGTCGAGGACCTTGACGTCGCCGAGGTTGAGCGCACGGACGCCCGCCTCGATCTTCGACAGATCGCCGACGATGATCCAGGTCTCCGCGGTCGGCTTGATCGTCGTCGCCGCGGCGTTGACCTGCGCGGGCGTCAGCGCCTGCATGCGGGCGGCGCGCTGCACCGGCCAGTCGTCCGGCCGGCCGTACAGCACGATGTCGTCGATGGTGCCGAGCACCGCCGCCGCCGTCTCGTAGGAGCCGGGCAGGCCGCGGATCTCGTTGTTCTGCACCTTCGTCAGCTCGTCGGGCGTCGCCGGCGCCTTGCCGGTGACGTAGCCGTCGATCTCCTTCTTCATCTCCTTGATCGAGTCGACCGTCTTGTCGATCTGCACCGCCGCGCTCGCCGCCCACGGCCGCTGGCCGAGCGCGTCGGCGAGGCCCGAGTACGCGCCGTACGCCCAGTGCTTGTCCTCGCGCAGGTTCATGTTGAGCCGCGAGCTGAACTCGCCGCCGAGCACCGAGTTCGCGACCTCGAGCTCGACCGAGCCCGGATCCTTCGTCGACGGCACCAGCTCGCTCACCAGGATGTTGGCCTGGATCGCGCCCGGCTGATCGAGGAGGAACACGCGCGGCCTGGTCGGCAGCGTCACCGTCGGCACCGCGGCGCCCGCCGCGCCGGCCCCGGCCGCAGCGCCGCCCGCGGGGGCGGGGGCGGCCTTCCAGCCGGCCAGCGCCGACTCGAGCTTCGGCTGGATCTCGGCGAGCGTCGTGTCACCGACGATGAGCAGCGTCGCCGAGCCCGGCGTCAGCTTCGTCTTGATGAACTTCTGCAGGTCGTCGCGCTTGAGCGCCGCGATCGCAGCCTCGTCGCCGGTGCCGCTCGCCGGCGCCGCGTACGGGTGGCCCGCGCCGTACAGGATCGGGCGCACGACGCGGCGCGCCAGCGTCTGCGGCCGCGCCTTCTCCTGCTTGATGCCGGCCAGCCACTGCGCGCGCACGCGCTCGACGTCCTTGTCGTCGAGGCGCGGGCGGAGCAGCACGTCGGAGAACAGCGCCAGCGACGGGTCGAGGTTCTCCTTCAGCGCCGACAGGTAGAGGCTCGCCTCGTCGAGCGACGCGCCCGCCGAGATGACCGCGCCGAGCGCCTCCTCGCGGTCGCCGAACGCGAGCGCGTCGTAGTCGCCCGCGCCCTCGTCGAGCATGCCCATCGTGAACGCGGCCGTGCCCTGCGCCTTGGCCGGGTCCGACGCGAAGCCGGCGCCCTGCACCTCGAGCTCCATCTGCACGACCGGCAGGCCGGGCCGCGACGCGAGCACGACCTTGAGGCCGTTCGACAGGGTCGCGCGCTCGAGCTTCGGGAAGGTGAGCGGCGGGAACGACGTCGTCGCCGGCACGCCCTTGCTGCGGTCGACGTCGGTCTTGATCGCCTTCAGGCCCTTGGCGGGCGGCGGCACCTTGCTGGGCGGCACGTCGACGGCCGGCGGCTCCACCTCGGGCTTGCGCTCGCCGGGCATCACGGTGAGCGTGTGATCGCCCTTGCTCAGCCACTTCTTGCCCGCGGCCTTCACCGACGCGGGCGTCGCCTTCTCGACGTTCGCGAGCGACGCGCGGAAGCAGTCGGCCTTGCCGGTGAAGACCGCGCACTGCGCGAGGGTGTCGGCCTTGCCGCCGAAGCCACCGATGCGCTCGATGCCGCGGATGAAGCCGGCCTTGAAGACCGTGCGCGCGCCGTTCAGCTCGTCGGCGGTCGGGCCCGACGCGATCAGCTTCTGCACCTCCTCGTCGAGCTCCTTCTCGACGGTGGCCGGGTCGACGCCCTGCTTCACGTCGCACTGGACGAAGAAGACGCTGCCGAGCTCGCTCGTCTGCACCGACGACGACACGCTGTCGCACAGCTTGTCCTGGTGGACCAGGCGGCGATCGAGGCGCGACGCGCGCGCGCCGCCGAGCACGTGGGCGAACAGGCGGAGCTGGTCGGTCTCCGCAGCGCCGAACTGCGGGACGTTCCACACCCGGTAGATGCGCGGCTGCGGCACCGCGTCGGTGAGCACCTCGTGCGTCGACGTCTTGCGCGGCGCGATGTCGGGCTTCATCTTCGGCACGTTCGCGGTGGGCGCGATGTCGCCGAAGTAGCGGGTCACCTTCTCCTTGGCGGTGGCGAGGTCGATGTCGCCCGCCAGCACCAGCACGGCGTTGTTCGGCCCGTACCAGCTCCGGAACCAGTTCTTGACGTCGTCGAGCTTGGCGGCGTTCAGGTCGTTCATCGACCCGATCGTCGTGTGGTGGTACGGGTGCGTCGGCGGATAGCTGGCGGCCGCCAGGTGCTCGAAGACCTGGCCGTACGGCTGGTTCTCGCCCTGGCGCTTCTCGTTCTGCACGACGCCGCGCTGCTCGTCGAGCAGGCCCTGATCGATCGCGCCGACCAGGTGGCCCATGCGATCCGACTCCATCCACAGCGCCATGTCGAGCGCGGTGGTGGGCACGTTCTCGAAGTAGTTCGTGCGATCGGTGTTGGTGGTGCCGTTCTGGTTGGTGGCGCCGGCCTGCTCGAACGGAGCGAAGTACTCGCCCTTGTGGTTCTCCGAGCCCTGGAACATCAGGTGCTCGAACAGGTGGGCGAAGCCGCTGCGGCCGGGCGGCTCGTTCTTCGAACCGACGTGGTACCAGACGCTGACGGCGACGATCGGCGCCTTGCGGTCGGTGTGGACGATGACGCGCAGGCCGTTGGGCAGGGTGAACTCGTCGAACGGGATGTCGACCTTGGTCGCCGAGGCGGCGGAGGCGGCGGCCGGCTTGCCGGCGGTCTCGGCGGACGCGGCGATGGGCGCCAGCGCGTAGGCGGTCAGGGTGACGGCGAGCGCGCTCGCGCTCCAGCGGAAGGACAGCATCTGCGGCACCTCGAGATGTGACGTGGGAGTGCGGGTGGCGACGACGTTTCCGGCGCGGAACATATCAGCGGAGGTCGCGAAGTCGAGCCGCAAGGGCCGTGCTATCCGGATGGAGCATGCTCATCGCCGCGACACGTGCGACGCCTGCGACAAGCGGCGCGAGGTGCGCGTGCGCGAGGGGATGATCGACAGCCACTGTCACCTCGACGTCGGCGCGTTCGACGCGGATCGCGCGGCGGCGCTCGCGCGCGCGGCGGCGGCGGGCGTGCGCGGCGTGCTGGTGCCGGCGATCCGACCGTCGACGTGGCCGGCGCTGGCGGCGATGGCCTCCGCAGACACCGCGGGGGCCGGGGCGCGGCCGGCGATCGCGATCGCGCTCGGCGTGCACCCGCAGGTCGTGCCCGAGCTCGACGAGCAGGAGCGGGCGGCGACGCGCGACCTGACGGCGGCCCTGTCCGCCGCCCGGACAGTCGCGATGGTGGCGATCGGCGAGTGCGGCCTCGACGGCGCGACCGGCGCGCACGACGAGCAGGAGCGGATCTTCCGGGCCCACCTGCGGGCGGCGCGCGAGCTGCGGCTGCCGGTCGTCGTCCACGTGCTGCGCGCGCACGACGCGGCGCCTCGCATCCTGCGCGAGGAGCAGGTCGGCGACGTCGGCGGCGTGCTGCACTCGTACTCGGGGCCGCCCGAGCTGGTGCCGGTCTACCGCGACCTCGGCCTCCACTTCTCGTTCGCCGGCCCGGTGAGCTGGGAGAACGCCCGCAAGCCGCTCGCCGCCTGCCGGGCGGTGCCGGCCGATCGCCTGCTCGCCGAGACCGACGCGCCCGATCAGGCGCCGTCGCCGCACCGGGGCGGACGCAGCGAGCCGGCGTTCGTCGCCGCCGTCATCGCCGGCATGGCCCGCGCCCGCGGCTCGTCGCCCGACGAGGTCGCCGCGCTCACCACCGCCAACGCCCGCCGCCTCTTCGGCCCGCGGCTGGGCGTGCCCTGAGCGGCGCGCCCGCCTCGTCAGTCTCCGCGGCCCATGAGCACGGCGGCGTTGTCGCGCAGCAGCTCGGTGACGAGCTGCCACACCGCCCGGAGCCGGGGCGCGTCGCGCAGCTCTTCGCGGCAGACCAGGTACAGCGGCGAGAAGCCGACGCCGAGCGCCTCGACCCGGCGCAGCGCCGGCTCGGTCTCGCCCAGGATGCAGGGCACCGCCGCCAACCCGAGCCCCGACGCCGCGGCGGCGGTCAGCGCGGCCGGATCGCCGGCGCGGAACACGACGCGCGCCGCCAGCTCGGGGCCCGCCAGCCACTCGAACCCGGGCATGCCGGCGCGCCCCTCGTAGACGAGCAGATCGTGCGCGGCGAGCGCGTCGCGATCGCGGGGCGTGCCGCGCCGCTCGAGGTAGAGCGCCGAGCCGTACACGCAGCCGGCGAGCTCGCCGACCCGCGCGCAGACCAGCGCGCCGGCGGTGGGGCGCACGTTGCGGAGCGCGAGGTCGGCCTCGCGGGCGGCCACATCGACCAGCGCGTGCGAGCCGTCGAGGCGCAGGTCGAGGCGCGGGTGCAGATGGCGCAGCCGCGCCACCGCCGGGATGATGAGCAGCTCGGCGAGCCACGGCGCCACCGTGAGGCGGACGGTGCCTGCCACCGCGTCGTCGCCTCCACCCGACAGCTCGTCAGCGGCGCGCGCCACCGTCGCCTCGATCGCCTCGGCGGCCCGCGCGGCGGTGACGCCCGCGGCGGTGAGCGTCATGCCGTCGGGCAGCCGCTCGACGAGCCCGGTGCCGACTGCCTCCTCGAGCGCGGCGACGCGCCGGCTGACGGTCGCCTTGGTGACGCCGAGCGCGGCGGCCGCCCGCGCGAGCGAGCCGTGCCGGTGGACCGCCAGCAGGTAGCGAAGGTCGTTCCAGTCCATGGTTGCGCCGATCGATCCCCCGGGTTGCGCCGATGGAGCCTGTCCGGCCGCGCGCGCCGCGCGTATCCGGACATCATGACGATCATCGTACGCTTCGAACCCCGCAACATGAACGCCGACACCTACACCGAGGTGATGCGCCGCCTCGACGCCGCGGGCGCCTCCCGCCCGCCCGGCCGCATCCACCACGCCTGCTACGGCCCGCCCGAGGCGGTCCACGTCATCGACGTGTGGGACACGCCGGACAGCTTCCGCGCGTTCGGCGCCACCCTGGTGCCGATCCTGACCGCGCTCGGCGTCGTCCTCCCCGAGCCGTTCGTCGCGCCGGTCCACAACCTCGTGCGCGGCTGACGCGGGCTCGCGAATTCGGGGGCCCGCGGGCGGCGGGCGTGGTGTAAGCCTGGGGGCGTGACCCACCGGAGGTTCGATCGCACCGCGCGGCTCCTCGGCGACGACGGCGTGGCGCGCCTGGCGACGTCGACGGTGACCGTGTTCGGCGTCGGCGGCGTCGGCTCGTTCGCCGCCGAGGGGCTGGTGCGCAGCGGCGTCGGCCGCGTCATCCTCGTCGACTTCGACCGCGTCTGCGTGACCAACGTGAACCGGCAGGTCCACGCGATGAAGGGCACGCTCGGCAAGCCGAAGGTCGCGGTCATGGCCGAGCGCCTGCGGCTGGTCAACCCCGACGCGGTCGTCGAGGCGCGCGCCGAGTTCTACGACGCCGCCAGCTCGGCGCGGCTGCTCACGCCCGAGCCGGACCTGGTGATCGACGCGATCGACAACCTGACCGCCAAGATGCACCTGATCGCGACCTGCGTGCGCGAGCGCCTGCGCGTCATCTCGACGATGGGCGCGGCGGCCCGGCTGGATCCGACGCGGGTGCGGGTGGCGGATCTGTCCGCAACCCGGACATGTCCGTTCGCGCGCGACCTGCGCAAGTCGCTGCGGAAGAAGCACGGCCTCGACTGCACGCGCCACACCGGCGTGCTCGCCGTCTACTCCGAGGAGGAGCCGATCGCGCCGCGCGCCCTCGCCTACGACACCGACGGCTTCGACTGCGTCTGCCCGGGCGGCACCAACGGCAGGCACGACTGCGAGCACAAGCACCGCATCGAGGGCTCGGTCGCCTTCGTCCCGTCGGTCTTCGGCATGACCGCCGCCGCCGCCGCCGTCGACGTCCTCCTCGACCGCCGCGTCCTCGTCCCTCGCGCGCCCACCGTCGCCCCGCCCCCGCGCCGCCCCGTCCACGCGCCACCGGCGACGCTCGCCGCCGAGCCGCCGCTCGACTGATCTTCGTCCGTACGCGCGCGCGGGCGGCCGGTCGCCGATCAGGGGGGCGGCGGCAGGATGTGGTCGACGCCGAACGAGACGATCGACGAGACGAGCAGCTCGACGTCCTGATCGCCGAGGGGCGCGGTGGCGCGGTGGTAGCGGCGCAAGGTCGACGGCGGGCAGTCGCTGCCGGCGCAGATGTTCCAGGCGCGCGTGTCGGGGAACGCGTCGATCAGCGAGGCGTCGACGGTCACCTGGCCGTCGGCGTCGGCGACGTCGCACTCGAGGATCGCCAGGTACGGCTGGCCGTGGCCCTGGTTGTTGGCGTTGAGCGTCAGCCGCATGCGCGCGCCGCTGCCACCGGCGCCGCCGGCGGGCGTCCAGCGGATCGTCGCGTCCTCGCCGGGCGGCAAGGTCAGCTTGCCGTCGGGGATCGCCCCCGCGATCGCCGGCACGCCGCCGGCGGTGAGCGCGAGCGGCGGATAGCTGCCGCCGCCGGCCAGGTCGGCGCGCACCGTCGCGGTGTCGGCGAACAGGTCGGCCGGCAACTGCGCCTGCGGGTAGTAGAAGCCGTCGGCGCCGTCGAGGCGCACGGCCACCGTCAGCCCATCGATCGACAGCCGGCCGGCCGCCACCAGCGACGGCCACGGCTCGCAGACGTCCGTCGCGACGCACAGGCCGTTCGAGCACGGCGGATCGCACAGCGACGGCGTGTAGCGGCGCAGCACGCACGCGCCGACCCGCGCGACCTCGTGGTGGAAGCTCGGCGGCTGCCCGTCGTAGAACGACGCGCGCACGCTCGCCGAACGGTTCGACATCGGCGGGCCGTCCTCGACCCAGACGTGGTTCTCCTCGTAGACCTCGATCGAGCCGATCACCTCGCGCGCCGTGCCGCCGGGCGCGTCGACACCGCCGTCGGCGGGCGGCGCCGCGCCGCCATCGTCGCCACCGCAGGCGGCCAGCGCGGCGCCCATGGCGATCGCCGCGATCGTGAGCTTCACGGCCCCTCCATCGTCCCGCGCCCGGGGTACGGCCGCGCCTGCTTGATCCAGATCTGATGGCCCTGCGGCGAGTCGACGAGCTTCCACTCGACGTCGACGGGCAGGAAGCCGTAGCCGGGCGGCGGCTCGTAGTCGCGGCGGAACCGCTCGCGCACGCCGGTCAGCGCCTGACCGAGCATGAACAGGTCGCTGCGCGACAGCACCGTCTCGCCCGGCGCCACCAGGTTCGAGTGCACGTAGTACGTCGCCGGCTGGCCGTTGTGGAAGAAGAAGTAGAGGAGCTGATCGGCCTGGACGCCGGGGCTCGGCAGCGCGACGCCGACGTCGCCGAGCTGGCCGTTGATGTAGAAGCCGTCCTCGGCACCCGGCCGCGGATCGAAGACGTTCGCCGTGATCGCGACGCCGTTGGCGAGCTCGTCGATGTACGCCGGCGTGACGAGGATGCCCATCGCCACCTGCTCCTGATCGATGCCGGCGTAGTCGCGCTCCTCGAACGCGCGGAAGTTCCAGATGCTGGCCCACACCGTCTTGATCGCGACGTCGATCGGCCGCTCGGGATCGCCGACCGCGCCGGCCGCCGACGTGTAGAGCCCGGCGCCGGTGAAGTTCTGCAGGTCCTCGGCGGTCGTCGACGAGCGGAACTTCATCCGCGTGCCGGGGAAGTCGCGCTCGAGCGCCGCGGTCACCTGCGCGAGCAGTTCCTGCGACATCGGCGCCGCGATCATGTCGGCCTGGAGCCGGGCGAGCTGCGCCTTGCGCGCGTTGCCGTCGTTGCGGAAGTCGGCGTCGGCGAGCATCGCGTGGATGCGGACGTCGAAGCCGTTGTCGACGACGAACTGGTGGTAGCGGGCGACCGGGATCGCGAGCGCGTCGGCGACGTGGACCGACGCGCCGAGGTCGCGCAGCACGCCGTAGTGGGCGGCCTTGCCGCCGACCCGCGGGATGTCGGCGAGGCCGACGTCGTCGATGTCGAGGACGTCGGTGACCGAGAAGTCGGGCGGCTCGACGACGGTCGGCGGCGGCCGGTGCGCCTGCCACCAGGCGTCGGCCTCGTCGGCGGTGACCTCGGCGACCTGCCAGTCGAACGCGCCGACCGTCAGGTGTACCCACTTGCCGTCGAGCGCCGCGAACCGCTCGAGCGCGCCCTTCAGGCCCATGTTCGGCGTGCCGCGTTGCTGCGAGAGGACGTTCACGTGGGACAGCGGCGTCTGCAGCTCCTGGGTGACCACGCCGGCGACGACCGACAGATCATTCGGCACCCGATCGAGGACGACCAGCTCGCGCGGGCTGACGTAGGTCTGCTCGAGCTGCGCCTCGGTGAGCACGTGCACGCGCGCGTAGGTCTCGCCGAGGTTGAGCGGCTGGTAGGTGATGCCGGCGAAGATCTCGTCGGTGAGGATGTACGGGACGTCGGGGATCGTCCTCGCGAGCGCCTCCTGCTCCTCGGACATCGGGTGGAAGCGCAGGCGATCGCCGAAGTAGGTCGCGTCGGCGAGCGCGTGGAACGCCTTCGACGTCATCTCCGCGTCGGCGGTGTCGTACGGCTCCGGCTCGTACGCCCAGATGTCGGGCTCCTGGTAGTAGGTGATGGCGCCGAGGATGAAGCGGCGGCCCGGCGAGAAGTACTCGTCGAGGAACGGCGTGCCGGGCGGCCAGCCGAGCTGATCGACGGCGAACAGGCGGTGCAGCGGATAGATCTCGGTGTCGACCATCCACGGCTTGAAGTGATCGGCGCGGTCGACGAGCGTCTTGATCGTGAGCGCGCCGGGCACCGACTCGTCGAACGGGCGCGCGGCCTCGGCCTCGAACTCGGCCTCGCAGACGAGCCGGTTGACGCCGGGCTTGCGGACGCCGGAGGTGTCGCAGACCGGGTCGTCGCCGCACGCGCCCGCCAGCGCGGCCAGCGCGCACAGCGCGACCGGTGCCGCGAGCGCGACGAGAGCTGGACGAAAGGAGGGCGTGCGCATGGCCGCGGTGGTGGATTTCAACCTACAGCAAGACACGCGCCACCGCGCCGCGAAGACGAGGCCTCGCAGTTCTCGCGGCTTACGCGGCGGCGATCACGAAAATCCGAGCCCCGCGCCGGCTGGTGCTCGACCTGCATCGAGGAGCCGGCTGCGGCCCGGCCCCCGACGACGGCGCGCGACGCCGCGTCGATTTCGGTTCCCACCGCCGGCCGCCCGCGTGTCATCGCAGTCAGGAGCGACCCTCGTGACATCCCTCCGACCTCTCCTCTTCGCATCCCTCCTCGCAACGGCTCTCGGCGCGGCGCCCGCCGCGGCGCGGGCCGACGACGACCTCGCCAGCTACGCGCTGGTCGTCGGCTCCAACGCACCCGGCCCCGGGCAGACCGAGCTGGCGTTCGCCGAGGACGACGCCCGCGAGGTCGCCGGCGTCCTCCGCGACCTCGGCGGCTACCCCGCCACGCACGTGACCACGCTCCTGCACCCGTCGCCCGCCAGGCTCCTCGAGGCGGTCAGCGCGCTCCAGCGCGACGCCGCGTCGGAGACCGCGGCCGGCCGGCGGGTGCGCGTCTTCTTCTACTACTCGGGGCACGCCAAGGCCTCGGGCCTGTCGCTCGGTCAGGCCGAGCTGCCGCTCGCCGAGCTGCGCACGCGGCTGCTCGCGGTGCCGAGCACGCTGACGCTCGTCGTCCTCGACGCGTGCCAGAGCGGCGCCTTCTCGCGCATCAAGGGCGCGGAGGCAGCCGCCGACTTCTCGTACAACTCGCGCACGCGGCTCGACGCGAGCGGCGTCGCGGTGCTCGCGTCGTCGACGGGCAGCGAGCTGTCGCAGGAGTCGGACTTCCTGCGCTCGTCGTACTTCACGCACAACCTGCTGGTCGGGTTGCGCGGCGCCGCCGACGACAACCACGACGGCCGCGTCTCGCTCGACGAGGCGTACCGCTACACGTACCACCAGACCTTGCTCGAGACCGGCGCGACCGCGATCGGCGGCCAGCACGTCTCCGTCGAGGTCGACCTGAAGGGCCAGGGCGAGATCCCGCTGTCGTACCCGGAGCGGGCGACGGCGACGCTGGTCTTGCCGGCGGCGGCGGCGGGCCACGTGCTGGTCGCGCGCGCGCCCGCGCACGCGGTCGTCGCCGAGCTGCAGAAGGTCGCCGGCGCGCCGGTCGACGTCGCGGTCGCGGCCGGGCGCTACGAGGTGCTGATCCGCACCGACGATCGCCTCTACCGCTGCGACGCGACCGCGAGCGACGCCGCGCCGTCGACGGTCGAGCTCGATCGCTGCGCGCACGAGCAGCTCTCGGACGGCACCGGCAAGGGCGGCGGTGGCGCCGGCGACGACGGCCCCCGGTGGCACGTCGCGCTCACGACGTCGATCGCGGGGCTGCGTCACGACGGCTACACCGACCGGCTCGTCGACTTCGGCTACCACGAGCAGGGCGTCGGCCTCGAGCCGGCGCTGTCGGGACACCTGCTGCGCCGCATCCACCCGCACTTCCTCGTCGGTGGCGAGGCCGGCATCGTCGACAACAACGAGTGGTTCCGCGACTCGATGACGTT
This sequence comes from Kofleriaceae bacterium, assembly GCA_035546475.1. Lineage (GTDB taxonomy): Bacteria > Myxococcota_A > Polyangia > Haliangiales > Haliangiaceae > UBA2376. Next base: position 1,770 of record DASZXE010000842.1, on the reverse strand, counting down.
CAAGTTCTTCACCGCCAGCGCCGGCGCGGTCGGCCGCGCGGAGACCGGCGATCGCTGGATCGCGTGGGCCGAGCTGAGCGCGGGCCTCGCGCTGTCGCAGTCGACGTTCGTCGACGTCGACGGCAACCGCAAGGTCGAGCGGTTCCCCGGCCCGTACCTCGGCGCGGCGATCGGCACCGACGTCCAGGTCACCGACCACGTCGGCCTGTCGGCCCGCCTGTCCACCAGCTACGCCCCGACCCTCGACAACCTGATCGGCGACCAGCACGACGCGGGCGCGACCTCGCTCGGCCTCGGCATGGTCTATCGTCAGTGAAGGAGCCCGCGATGCGTACCGTCCTCACCTCGTTGCTCCTGGCCGGCGCCGTCTTCGGCTCGATGGGCGCCACCAACTGCGGACAGATCATCGACGACTCCGGCTTCGATCTCTGGTGCGGCCCGGACCTCTGCAAGTGGCAGGTCGAGGAGGGCGAGATCCGCAAGGTGCCGACGTGGCACGCGTCGGACGCCGGCGTCGAGCTGCTCGGCACCGAGGCGAAGATCAGCCAGCTCACCGACGTCAACAACTTCGACGGCACCTGCGTGCGGTTCCAGATGGTCGTCGACGTCGACGAGGCGGTCGACCTGCGGCTGCAGATGGACGTCTGGGGCGACGGCACGTACGAGTACGACGAGCGGATCCCGACGAGCGACTGGCGGGCGCTCACGTACCTCGTGCGGATGCCGGCGACCTACGACGGCGTTCGCTTCCGCCTCTACAAGCAAGGCACCGGGCGGACGGTGCTCGCCAACATCGGCGCCGAGATCGCCGACGACAGCGAGTGCACGACGCCCGCGCTCGTCGTGACCCCGCCGGCGGCGGCGCCGGGCGCGGCGCGGTCGCCGACGCGGAGTCCGGTTGCTGCCGGATCACGTTAGCGCCGCCGACGCGTACGCACGCTACGGGCCCGCGCTGGTGCGCAAGGCCCAGCGCGTGCTGCGCAACCGCGACGACGCGGTCGACGTCGTCCATGGCCTGTTCGCCGATCTGCTGTCCCAGCCCGACACTCCGATGGAGCTGCCCTACCTCTACCGCGCGGTGACCCACCGCTGCCTCAACCTGGTGCGCGACGCCGAGGGGCGGGCCCGCCTGCTCGCGCGCGAGCAGGGGACGGTCGCGCCGTCGAGCCGGCTCGCCGACGGGCGGCGGCTGCTCGATGTCGACCTGCTCGGCAAGCTGTGCGACGGGCTCGACGCCGACCACCTCGAGGTGCTGGTCTGCCGGTTCGTCGACGAGATGACGCAGGAGGAGATCGGCGACCACCTCGGGCTGTCGAGGAAGACGATCGGCAAGCGGCTGGCGCGGATCCACGAGCAGCTCGCGGTGCTCGACGCGGGGGCGACATGACCGCGGCGCGCGCGACGGCGCTGGCGTGCATCGGCGAGCCGATCTCGTGGCTGCGCCTCGAGCGGTACGCGCTGGCGGAGCTCGACGGGGCGGGTGCGGCGGAGGTGCGGGCGCACGTCGCGGCGTGCGCCGCGTGCCGGGCGGCGCTGGCGACGATCGAGGAGGACGCGGTGGCGCTGCCGGCGCTGCCGATGGCCGCGGCGATGGCGGCTGCGGATGCGGCGACGAGCGCGGCTGCGGGTGCGGCGATGGTGGCCTCGGCGGCGGCTGCCTCGACGGCACCGTCGTTCGCGCCGGAGAAGGCGGCTCGCGAGGCAGACGGCGCGGTGGCTCGCGACGAGCTGGCGGCGCGGCGCGGTCGCCGACGCGGAGTCCGGTTGCTG